>JACRGX010000094.1 GCA_016212185.1 Nitrospirota bacterium | reverse complement strand
ACACATCTATTAATGAGCGGGGTTAATATAAGAGAAGTTCAGGAATTATTAGGTCATAAAAATGTTGAAACAACCATGATTTATACTCATGTAATGAGGGATATGTCAAACGCTCCCAAAAGCCCGCTGGACAGTCTTTATTCAGGCAAGCAGGCGGGAATCCAGAAACTTTAACAGCATGAATAAAGTCATTATCCTCCTCGGTCCGACGGGCGTCGGGAAAACAGCGGTTTCAATCCTGCTTGCAAAGGCTCTTGATACGGAAATAATCAGCGCTGACTCTATGCAGATTTACAAAGGCATGGATATCGGCACTGCCAAGCCTTCTCTGCCTGAGCTTAAGGAAGTGAGGCATCACCTGATAAGCATCCTGTCTTCTTCTGAGCATTTCAGCGCAGGAATGTTCAGGGACAGGGCTGTAAAAATTATTGATGAGCTTCACAGGAGGGGAAAGATCCCAGTTGTTGCCGGAGGCACAGGGCTTTACATAAAAACACTGACAAGGGGGCTTTTTGAAGGTCCGCCTGCAGACTGGCATCTGCGTGAAGAACTCCTTGAAGAGGAAAAACTCTTTGGAAAAAATTACCTTTATGAAAAACTTAAAAGGCTGGATCCTGTATCGGCGGATAAAATCAAACCTCAGGATACAAGGCGGATAATCAGGGCGCTTGAGGTTTCTCTGAAGGGGGAGAAGACTATCTCGGAATTTCAGCATTCTGGCACAACTCCTCAAAATTATGAATTCATCAAGATAGGGCTTTTAAGGGACAGGAAAGAACTTTACGGCATGATTGAGCAAAGGGTAGATAAGATGATGGAAGCAGGGCTTGTGGATGAGGTCAGGGAGATTCTGAAACTGACTGAAGTTGAGAAGATGAGAGGTTCAGCGGATAAGAGAAAGGCAGAAGACAAAAGTTTCATAACTTCTCAACTTCTTAACTTCATACCTTCAGCCCTTTCTTCCATGCAGTCTTTGGGCTATAAGGAAATAAGCCTTTACCTTGACGGCTTGATGTCTTTGGAAGATGCTGTTAAGCTCTTGAAGAAACGCACTAAGATGTATGCTAAAAGGCAGTTCACATGGTTTAAAAAAGAGCCTGATATCCGGTGGATGGATATAACCGGGATTGTGAATGCAGGTGAAATTCTTTTGAAGATTATGAATGAGGTTTCCCCCGTGAGAAAACTCATGCCTGATTCCAAATGGGGTTGAAATTCTAAAAGAATTGCTTTATGTTAAAAACAGCTAAAAAATAAAAAGGAGAGATACATGAGTACAAAGAACCAGAACCTTCAGGACTTATTTCTCAATTTTCTGAGGAAGGAAAATATCCCTGTTGTTATTTTTCTTGTAAACGGCGCAAGACTGAAAGGAACCATAAAGGGATTTGATAATTTTGTCGTAGTATTAAAGCAGGAAACCAAACAGCTTATTTACAAGCATGCCATTTCAACGATAGCCCCTGAAAGGGATATTGATATAAAGTTTGAAGAACCGCAGGAATCTAAATAATTTAATTAACCACAGAGGACACAGAGGAAAAAATTAGCCACAGATTAACACAGATTGACACAGAGAAATAAAAAAATTGTATCAAAAAATTAATCACAGAGGAAAAGATTTGTTTTGAATTCTGCAATGAAATACTCTATGTGTTCTGTGGTATTCCTTTTATGAATGAGACTCCGAGAAATCCGTTTCTTACGGTTGATGCAATCATAGAAATTGAAGACGGCATCATCCTTATTAAGAGAAAGAACCCTCCGCCCGGGTGGGCGATTCCAGGCGGTTTTGTGGATTACGGCGAGACTATTGAAGATGCCGTGATAAGAGAGGCAAAAGAAGAAACAGGGCTTGATGTCAGACTTCTACGGCAGTTTCACACCTATTCAGACCCCAAAAGGGACCCAAGGCATCACACTGTATCAGTAATATTTATAGCAAAGGCTGATGGAAAACCAAAGGCAGGGGATGACGCCAAAGAGGTCGGGATTTTCACCAGGAATTCGCTCCCCGGCGAGCTTGCCTTTGACCACAGGCAGATTCTTGAAGATTATTTCAGCGGGAAATATTAAACTCTGACCAGTTTTCCGGTTGCCTCTGCAATGAGTGTATTGTCCGCTGTTACTGCTTTTGCAGATGCTTCAAGAATCTTTTTTGTATCTTTCAAAATTTCGGCGGTAACTATTATTTTTTCTCCGACTGTCAAAGCCTTCTTAAGGCGGATTTCCATTTGCGCGGTTACGACAGGCATATTCATGGCTATGGCAAGTTTTACCATTGCCTCGTCAAGCAGGGTTGATATTATTCCGCCATGGACGATATTAGTATACCCCTGATGCTCTTTTGAGCCGGTAAATTCTGTTTTAATGGTATTACCGTCAAAGGAAAAATCCAGTTTCAGCCCGATAGGATTTTTATGCCCGCATACAAAGCAGTAACCGTCGTCTGTGAGTTCCATTTTTATTATTTATTTAATAAGATTTTCTATGCCGAGCCTAATCATCATCACTGCGATTGAGGCCAGGAGAATTGCCATTACCTTTGAAATTGCAACGATGCCGTTTTTGCCGATTATTCTGGTTATTACCGCTGCTTTTACAAATGAAAACCACACTATAAGAAGGTTTAGGATAAGGGATATTACTGTCGGTATGATGCCATAGTGGTCAATAAGCACCAGAAGGGTTGTAAGCACCGCAGGCCCCACAATCAGAGGCACCCCTATAGGCACTACGCCGACTGCATCTTCTACCTTTCTCCGTTCTCCGCCGAATCGTAACAGGTCCAGCACGGCTATGACCAGAAGGACAAGTCCGCCTGCTATCTTGAAGTCATCAACGGTGATTCCTAAAATCCTGAAGACGACCTCTCCGACCGCAACAAAGGCGATGCTTACTATAAGCGCTGTAACTATTGAATGCCTGGTGATTGTTTTTTTCTCAGTGTCTCCGAGTTCTCCGGTAACTGAGATGAATATCGGAAGGACGGCAAAGATATCTATTGCGACAAAAATAGGGATAAAGGTTATGGGCAAAACCTGTAAAATGTCAGACATGGTTTAATTATAATGCTCTTTGCAGAATCAGTCAAAGGAATTTGCACTGAGCATGTGGTAATATGACTTATATGACCTATGACACAAAAAATTTAAAACATATCCTTGATAAATTCTACAGGGAATATGATTTTAAAAAGAGACTTTTGCAAGACCCCGTAGAATTCCCTTACCAATATAAAAACAGCCGTGATGTTGAGGCGTCAGGCTTTATAGCCTCTGCTTTTGCATACGGGAAGGTTGATTTGTTCAAGCCCGTGATAAAAAAGATTCTCGGCGCTATGGGCAAAAACCCCTCTGATTTCCTGCTTAACTTTAAAGTAAAAAAAGAGGGGCGTCTGTTTTCAGACATAAAATACAGGTTTAACGAGAGAGATGATATTATATGCCTGCTCTATATCATGAGCATGCAGTTTAAAAAATATGGCTCAATTGAAAAGGCCTTCATGCGGTTTTATAAAAAAAATGATACAGATACGGGGAAGGGGCTTGCGGGTTTTATCGGGGATATCCTCAGCATTGATACCTCAGGGGTCTATGGCAGGAATATCCACCCTTCAGGACTTCTTCAATTTTTCCCGTCGCCCTTAAAAGGCAGTGCATGCAAAAGGGCAAATCTTTTTTTAAGGTGGATGGTCAGAGACAGGGACATAGATTTCGGAATATGGAGGGGGATTCAAAAGAACAGGCTCATCATCCCTCTTGATACCCACATTGCAAAAATTTCAAAGTGCCTTGGATTTACACAGCGCGCAGCGCCTGACTGGAAGACGGCGGTTGAGATAACGGAGTCGCTTAAAATATTTGACCCCGAGGACCCGCTTAAGTATGATTTCGCATTATGCCATCACGGAATATCAGGATTATGCAGCTCGGAGAATTGCAGAAAATGCGTTCTTATGCAGCAGTAATAACTTATAACTAATAACTTTCTGTACCGCTGGGGGGTAAGCCTTTAAACCCATAGCACTTAAAAATACTGTATTCCCTTAGCACCTTATCATTTCGCTTTGCGATGAACTCCTGTCTTTCAAATGAATTAAAAGTCCCTTTGAGTCCGGCAGGTAAGTCGTATGCGCCTATTTTTACAAATATTGCATTTTTACCTGTAAGCTTATCAAATCCGCCCCAGATGTCATACTGATTCATCCTTCTTCCGAGGTTTACGCAGTATGTTCTTGGCCTGCCCGGCGTGTAAAAAGCAAGTTCGCTTGTGACCTGGTAGCTATCAGAGAATACGAAGACATCTCCTCTCAAAGAAAGGTCGTTATAAATCTTCCCTGTCTCCTGTCCCAGTTCTTTCCATCCCTTGAGCCTTGACGTGGGGTCTTTCTTAGACGGCAGATTGAGAATATCAGTGTAATGTGAGATTAAAGTGACACTGAAAGCCATAGTTACAGCAAGGATTAAAAAAATCTTTGTACCTTTCTTAATTGTATCCCTGTTAAGAAAAAAAAGTGAGAATGCTATGAATGCTGTCAAATATGCAGGCGTTGCCCAGTTTGCCTCAACCTTTGCCTGAATGCTTTTAAGGATGAAAAATCCCAAAATAGGAGCCCAGAAACAGAATAAAAACAGTGAACGGTGAACAGTGAACAGTGAACGGGATTTGTAAGCCTTCAATGCACCGTAAATCACAGCGGCAAACAGCAAGGGCGTCAACACGCCTGCCTGAGAGCCTAAGAATTCAAAGAAACTTTTGAAAGAAATTTTTATCTCCTCTGAAATGTGTGCCTGCCCTGCCGTATGTTTTAATGTAACCCAGTTCTGCCCTGCATTCCAAATAATTACGGGGCTGAATACAGTGAGGCTTATTGCAAGGGCGATATAAGGCTCTTTCTCTTTAAGCCAATGGCGTTGTTCTTTTGAAAAGACGATGAATAAAAATGCACAGGCATAGAAAAACGCCATGGTATATTTTGTTAATAAGCCGAGACCGATAGTTATGCCGAGTAGAAGCCAGTATTTGGGGTTTGGGGTTTGAGGGTATTTTTGCAGATTATTTACTAATCCCGAATCCCTAACACCTGTGCCCTGTTGTATTGCTTTCCAGAATAAATACAATGCCAGCGCCCAGAAAAACACAAATGGAGAATCAATGGTCATCAATACCCCATATGCTGCAAAAAGCGGAGTCGTATGAATAAGCAGTCCTGCCGTAACAGCAGGCAATTCATTGCCGGACATCTCTTTTGTGAGTTTATAGACAATGACAGAGGTTAATGCAAGAAACACAGGCGCAAAAAACCTCACTGCAAAAACCGAGCTGCCCATCAGCCCTGTTGTGAGCGCCATAAGATAGGCCATCATCGGGCCTTTTGAATAATAACTAAGGTCCAGCCTTCTGCTCCAGTCCCAGTAATGCGCCTCGTCAGGGCTGAGGTCAAGGAGGCCCGTATTTATATAAAAAAAGCGCAGAATCGTCAGCGCTACGGTTGTCAGGATAAAAAGGGTTTTTAATCTGTCTGTCTCAATATTTTTTTTTGCCCATTTGTAACCTGTCAGGACCGCAAGAGAGGCTAATGTCCCAATCAATGCTCCAAAAATTACATCAGACGGGTAATGAACGCCGACATATACTCTTGAAAATGCAATCAGGGCTGAAATAAAAAAAAGACTGAGATTTAGAAATTTAACATTCTTAATTTCTTCTTTTTTAAAAAAATATGTAAGCGCACCTGCAAGCGCAAAGGCATTTGATGCGTGATTTGACGGAAAGGAAAAAGATTCACTGCAGCCGACAAGAAGGTTTACTCCATCAATCGCATGACAGGGTCTGAGTCTTTCAAAAAGGGTTTTTAATATGCTTGAAGTTCCGTCGCTTAAGCCGGCGCTGACTGCGCATATAAGCAGGACAAAAAGAGTGTCTTTGATTTTGACTCTGCGTGATATTATAAAAAACAGGATAAACGGCGCAAAAAACAGAAAAGGCATGGCGGTTATAAAAGGCATTATTAAATCAAAAAAAGAGTTCTTCAGTTCTTGATTTATAAGTAAAAATAAAGATGTATCCATTGGATAATATTAAACGGAGCAGGTTTTAAAGTAAAGTGCGCCTGACTTTTGAAATTATATATTCATCTTAATTTTCCGTAATATGACTATTGCTGTGGTATTAAACATGATAAATACAGCTAAAGACCAGTAAGGATAAATTATAAACATAATCATTGGCGCCAATAGAATCTGTGCAATTGTTTTCAGATTTTTATTATTTTTTATAACCTCTGCAATCGGCGGTGAGTATTTATAATAAATTCCGACAAATTTCCTGCCGAAATAATTAGTTAAAAGACGGCTGTCCCTGAATTCCCTTAACGCCGTGACATAAGGATGTAGAGGGCTTCCATATGCTGCTGTTGCAATAAAGCACCCGCCGCCGCCACCGCCGCCACCGCTGTCGCTGCCGGCAGAACCGCTGCTTCTTGCAGGAGAGTAGTTTAATGCATTAAGCGCATTAACTCTTCCGCCTGTGTACAGCCTGCCTGAGAGAGATGCTTTGGTGTCAACCGAGTTTAAAATCTTATTTTTAATCTCTGTATTTGTAAGCTCTGGATTCCGCGCTTTTATAAGCGCTGCAAGCCCGGCAACATGAGGGGTAGCCATAGAGGTGCCATCAAGAAATTTGTATTCTGTCCCGCTGGCGCATATAACTACAATACTGTCTAAATATACTCCGTCATTATTATTTAAGGAATCGGATGTCAGCCGGAACTTTATATAAACTGTTCCCTGATTGTCATAATTTGATAAATCTTCCGTAAGTTCTTCAAAAGTACCATTTGTGTTTGTATATGTGTTTAAAATTGTATAAGTTGTCCCGTCGGTTGATGCCTCCACATAAAGGAAATCAACGTTGGTTTCAAGGACAGTCTTTAAATAATATGTTAACTTGCAGCCCGTTTTGCCCGTAAGATTAATTTCAGGAGACTTTGCCCATGAATTTGTATTTGCTGAGTAATTTGCTCCGGGGCTGTCTGTAAAGCTGTAAGAAGAGCTCTTTGAAAATTCAGTAGTAACATCCCATGTATTGCTTGTGCCGCCTGTTGTCCAGCCGGTGATATTTCCATCATCAAAATAATCAGCCCATATTGTTTGCCATGAGGAAGCAGTGCTGTAGATATTTACACCCGGCGCTGCCACATCAACGGCTGCCGCCCCGTAATTGGAAAAAGAGGCAAGGGTGTCACCCTGGTCTGTTGCAGCTACAGAGATGATATTGCCGGAGGAATAGCTGGCCGGATAGACGGGTACTGTATCATTATTCCTTCCGTCATTTCCTGCTGCTGCAACAAAAAGCCCGCCGCCGGCAATAAATGCATCTATTGCATTCTTTTCACTCTGGCTGAACCCCTCTCCGCCATAGCTGGCATTTATTATCCGGGCTCCTTTTTGTGTGGCGTATTCAATAGCTGCTATTTCATTAGTTACGTTTCCGTCCCCTAATGCATCAAGGAATCTTAATGGCATAATCTTTGCTGTCCAGTTTATACCTGTAACCCCTGATGAATTGTTGCCGACAGCGGCTATTGTCCCTGCAACATGCGTACCATGTCCATAATAATCCATAGGGTCATTGTCATCGTCAACAAAATTCCACCCTCTTATATCATCAACCTTTCCATTGCTGTCGTTATCAGCGCTGTCAGAGATTTCACCAGGGTTTAGCCAGATATTTGCAGAAAGGTCAGTATGATTGTAATCAACGCCTGTATCTAAAACAGCAATAACAACACTACTGGAGCCTGTGGTAATATCCCATGCTTCGGGCATATCCATATCTGCATCAGATGTGCCTGGATCGCCATTAACTGTTTGTCCTGTGTTGTTTAAACCCCAGAGCTTGCTGAAATGCGTATCGTTTGGCGTATTAATGAGTATATGTCTGCAATAATTTGGCTCGGCATACTCTACATTTGGATCTGAAACAAGTCTTCCTATGACTTCTTCAACTTTAAGACTGGGGTCGGTTATTATCAGGTGATAGGCGTCAATTAATGGGAAATGGCGCTTTACTGAAGATGTTGCACCTGTCCTTGCAAGTGTTTTGCTTATATCAGAGGCAGTGCGGATTCCAGCGCTGTGCTTGAATTTTACAAGCACCTCGCCTTCAACATACTCCGCAGCTGCCGCAAGACAGGGAATTAAAAAAAGCGCCAAAAAAATTATAAGTGCAAAAATATTTATTTTTTTCATTTCTGATTTATGGCTGAAAATAACATAAGGATTAAGGAGTGTCAAAGATTTTTTGAGAGTCTCTCTGCAAAAAAAATAATTTTTTAATGTTGACATTTGCCGCACAATGTGATAAAAAAACTTAAGGTATTACTTAACTTTTTTAGCGATGAATATTATATAATAAATACATGGAAAGACGAGCCTATGAAAGAATACCGCTTCCTTCAAGAGTTCAGGTAAAATTTCTGCTTGGCAATATGATTTATCCCGGGGTTGTGACCAATATTTCAGAATCCGGTATGTTCATAGGCACAAAGCTGTCTTTCCCTGTCGGGACGGAAATTGACATTGCGGTTATCCTTCCTTCGGAAGAAGTCTTAAAAATTCCCGTCAAGGTCAGAAGGACCATAAAATCTGATGCATTTTATGAATATGAATATCACGACAGCAACGGCATGGGGGTAGAGCTTATGACTATACCTCACAGTTATCAGCAATTTGTAAGCGAACTCAGGAATACTTATTATTGTTAATTTAGTCCTGCTGTCCCGGTTTCTGCCTCAGCCTTTTGCCTGCCTCAAGGATTTTTTTCCTTATTCTTATTGACTGGGGAGCGACCTCAACCAGTTCATCTTCCTTAATAAATTCTATGTACTGTTCCAGACTGAGCATCCGGGGCGGTATTAAATGCAGCGCTTCATCTGCGTTTGAGGAGCGCATGTTTGTCTGTTTCTTTTCCTTTATCACATTGACGTCCAGATCGTTTTCCCTTGAGTTTTCACCGATGACCATTCCTTCATAGACAGGTGTGTTTTCTTTTATAAAGAGTATTCCCCTCGGCTGAAGGTGGAACAGCGCGTATGTGGTTGATTTGCCCTGCCGGTCCGCAACAAGCGCGCCGGTCTGCCTTTTGGAAATGATTCCATGCCACGGCTCATACCCGTCAAACAGGTGATTAAGCAGTCCGGTGCCCCTGGTGTCTGTCAAAAACTGCGTCCTGAATCCAATCAGTCCTCTGGAGGGAATCCTGAACTCAAGCCGCACCCTTCCGTGCCCGTTGTTCTGCATTTTTTGCATCCTGCCTTTTCTCATCCCTGTCTGCTGGGTTACCACTCCCACGAATTCTTCAGGCACGTCAATAACGAGGAGTTCCATGGGTTCGTACAGGACGCCGTTAATGGTCTTTGTTATTGTTTCAGGCATTGATACCGAAAGCTCATAGCCTTCGCGCCTCATCATCTCTATAAGGATTGCAAGCTGCAGCTCGCCGCGTCCCATTACCTTAAATGAATCCGTATCGGTAAAATCCACCTTTATGGAAACATTGTAAAGAAGCTCTTTTTCAAGCCGGTCCCTCAGATTCCTTGACGTTACATACCGTCCTTCCTTCCCTGAAAACGGAGAAGTATTGACTGAAAAAACCATTGAAATGGTCGGCTCATCAACGGTTATCCTCGGCAGGGGCATCGGTTTCTCTATATCTGTAACCGTGTCTCCTATATTTATCCCCCCAATACCTGCAAGACAGACAATGTCGCCGGCAGAGGCCTCCTTTACCTCATTCCGTTCAAGCCCCTTAAAGGTATAAATGGAGGTAATCTTTGTTGTTACGGCATTTGTATCGCTGTTTATCACGGCTACGGAATCACCTATCTTTATAGTCCCTGAAAATATCCTGCCGATGGCAAGCCGGCCCACATAATCATTGTAATCAATGTTTGTAACAAGCAATTGGAGTGTGTCATCCTTATTGCCCTGAGGAGCAGGGATTGTTTTAAGGATGAGGTTAAATAAAGGTCTTAAGTCGTCGGCTTCATCGTCAACGTTAAGTTTTGATATGCCTTTTTTGGCATTTGTGTAAACAATCGGGAACTCAAGCTGTTCTTCAGTTGCATCAATATCAATGAACAGGTCATAGACCTCGTTTATTACCTCCTTAATCCTTGCGTCAGGCCTGTCAATTTTATTAATGACAAGTATTGGAGGCAGTTTAAGCTCAAGCGCCTTTCTGAGGACAAATCTTGTCTGCGGCAGAGGGCCCTCGGAGGCGTCAACCAGCAGCAGCACGCCGTCCACCATCTTCATGGTCCGTTCAACCTCACCGCCGAAATCGGCGTGTCCGGGAGTGTCAACAATGTTTATCTTTACCCCGTTATAGTCAACGGCAGTATTTTTTGCCATTATGGTAATTCCTCTTTCCTGCTCCAGGTCTATATTATCCATGACCCTTTCCTGCACCTTTTCATTGGCGCGAAAAATCCCTGCCTGCCTTAACATCCAGTCAACAAGGGTCGTCTTGCCATGGTCCACATGGGCTATGATCGCAATATTCCTTAAATCTTCCCGTTTCATAAGACCTCGCTTTTATATAGAAAAAGTATAGTCCGTTGCTGTCTGCCACATAATTCTGGCAACTTCTTTAATAATTGAAGTGCTGACCGGGGCTGATTAGCTGCGGCTTTTATTATTCTAAACTATTTGTTTGGAAAATGCCACAGCCGCAGCGGTGCAATTGATTTGTTTACAAATCCATATTTATAAGCTATACTTATCGTCAAACTTTTAGAGTTTTAGAAACCTCAGAGACTTTGAAAGCCCTGAGGTTTTTTATTCAACAGTTTTGAAAAAACAAAAGGAGACGGCATATGGGAAAAAAGCTTTACGTAGGCAACATTTCATTCAAGGCGACGGAGGAGGATGTCAGGGAACTCTTTGCAAGGATCGGAGAAGTGGAATCTGTAAAAATAATAACTGATGCACAGACCGGAAATCCCAAAGGGTTTGGTTTTGTTGAAATGGCGTCAGAAGCAGACGCCGGTAAAGCAATTGCCGAATTGAACGGCACAATGTTCATGGAAAGAGCTGTTTCTGTTGCCGAGGCAAGACCGCAGCAGCCGAGGGAAAGACGCAGTTTCGGAGGAGGAGGCGGAGGTAGAGGTGGTTTTGGAGGAGGGAAAGGCGGTTTCGGCAGTAAAAGAGGACAGGGAAGGGGACGGAGATAAACTGATTTGGATATAAAGGTCTTTGGAAATGATATTGAAAAAGCGCTGAAATTACTTAAACGCCAGATTCAGAAGGACGGATTGTTTAAGGAGGTCAAGCAGAGAAGTTTTTATGAAAAACCTTCAGTAAAGGAAAAAAGAAAACGCAGAGAGGCCTTGAAAAAGAGACAGAAGGCGCAGAGATTTAAAAGAAACGCATAGTTTCAGGATTAAGCCATATATCTATGGAAAAAGGCAGTAATTTGTTTCAAGCCCTTTTTTTATTGAAGGTTATACTTACTTCATAGGCAATGTTTGCATGATCAGATTTCAGATCAGCAATTTTTCCGCTGCAGACAAGGGTTCCCCTTTTCAGCTTCTGATGTTTTTTAACCATCTCCGTAATAACAGACGTTAAATCAAAGCCCCCGTTGGTACAGCCGCTTATCATGCAAGCCATGTTGAAATAAGCATGAGTGCCGGGCAGGATATTGAGAGTGCGCACCATAAGTACTGGATTCAATCCTTTTCTGAAGTACGTCATTTGTATAACAATGCCTGAAACCCCCGGAAAGCGCTCAGAAACCAGCCCTGAGGCGATTCGCTGCTGTTTTACCAGATCCATCTTTGCAGTGTAATTTTTTCTTTGAGTCATGTTTTCATTTAAAAATAAAATCCCCCTGAATGTTGGGGGGCAACTTTAATTATAACATATTCAGGGGTAAATAATCTAAGGAGGCTTAAAACCGGTAGAAAACCGCCTAAGAACGTTCCGGCTGATGCCTTGGAGGCTGTTTTTTCACGGGGCGTAGACGGGACTGCCCTGTACCCTGCGAAAGACTGCCTGTTCGTGACGTCTTTCCTTTCATCTGCGGTTCCCGTGATTTTTTCCCGTGTAAACCCCTTCCCCCGGCATGCCACGGCGCTTTACGGTACCCTGTGACAATCATTTCATCCGTCACCGGTAGGACTGGGATCTTCAGCCTTATGTAATCTTCAATGTCCGGAAGGGAATGTACATACTCCTCACAGGCGAGGCTTATGGCCTTGCCTGCGGCGCCTGCCCTTGCAGTCCTGCCTATCCGGTGCACATAATCTTCCGGGTCCTGAGGCAGGTCGTAGTTGATTACATGAGTTACGCCGTCAATATGCAATCCCCGGCTTGCCACATCTGTGGCTACAAGGATTGGCAATGTGCCGTTTTTGAAACAGGAGAGGACCTTAAGCCGTTTCCTCTGGTCCAGGTCGCCTGTGATGGATGAAGTTGCGAACTCATTGGCGTTCAGAAGGTTATCTATCCGCTCAACAGCCGCCCTGGTGTTACAGAAAACAAGGTAACGGCCGTCAGGCTCGCGTTTGAGAATTCCAAGGAGCAATCCTATTTTCTCCTCTGCGCTGACATGATAAAGCCCCTGTTCAATTTGTTCAACAGTCACTTTCTCAGGCGTCAGTGAGAACCGCACAGGCATATTCATATGTTCATAGCAGAGTTCAAGCACGCGGTTGGAAAGTGTGGCTGAGAAAAGCATGGACTGCCGCTTATCGTAGGGAGACATCCTTCTGAGCAGGAATCTGAGGTCGCTGATAAAGCCCATGTCAAAAAGCCTGTCAGCCTCATCAATGACGAGAAACTGAGTCTTTTTAAGGCTGTAGACACGCTGTTTGAGATAATCAATGAGTCGGCCCGGCGTGCCGATAAGCACATCAACGCCCTTTGCGATTGCCTCACGCTGCTTAAGGTAGTCAAGGCCGCCAAAGACAGGGAGGATACTGAAACCTGTGTGGCTGCCGAGCAGCTTTGCCTCAGCGGCTATCTGCACCACGAGTTCCCGTGTCGGCGCAATGATGAGCACGCGCGGTGAAGGCCCCCGTCCCGGCGAAGGACTTGCAAGCATGCGCGAAAATACCGCAATCAAAAAGGCGGCGGTCTTGCCGGTGCCTGTTTGGGCCTGCGCCGCGATATCCTTACCCTGCAAAGCCTCGGGCAGGGTCTGCGCCTGAACCGGTGTGCATTTGGTAAACCCCGCATCTTTGATTCCCTCAAGGATTTTGTCCGGAATATGCAGTTCTTCAAATCGCATTTTAAATAATATACATCTTACTTTGTTTTTTTTCTTTCAAACATAAGGCCCGCTATGATAACAAATGCGGTTGAGCTGATTATCAGTATGCTTAAATCAGCCGGAAGCGGAAAATCAAATATCCCGGCGTTCGGGAATATGGCATGTTTCAGCGCATCTATGCCGTATGTCAACGGGTTCAGTTTTGATATGAACTTCAATATCTCAGGGAGATTTTTTACAGGATACATGGCGCCTGAGAGGAAGAACATCGGCATCACGATAAAATTCATGATAGCGCTGAAACTCTCCATGCTCTCAAGAAATGATGCAATAATAATGCCCAGCGCCGAAATGGAAAATGCAAGGAGGAAAGAGACTGCAATAGCGTATGGGACGGAAAGCAGGCTCAATTTGATGCCGAGAAACGGGAAAAGCATCAGTATAACCGCCGCCTGAATTACGGAAATAATCGTTCCGCTCAAGGACTTTCCGACAACTATTGAAAGCCTTGATACAGGCGCAACAAGTATTGCCTTCATCAGTCCGAATTCCTTGTCCCATATGATGGATATGGAAGAGAATATTGCGCTGAATAAAATAGTCATGCCGAGTATTCCGGGGAATATAAACTGCATGTAGGACAGGCCCATGCTGGGCGAGACAAGCCTGGACATTCCACCGCCCACAAGAAACAGCCAGATAAGGGGCCGTGCAAAAGTGGAGATAAGCCGCCCCTTCTCCCTGATAAACTTTCTGAAATCTCTTGCAATCAGAACATAAACGGCATTAACCTCTATCATGCCTTCTCCGGTAGGACCGCACCGCTTCTTTTATCGTATCTTCCGGCGACCCGTTCTGCTCCCTTATCTGCCGGCCGGTTATTTTAAGAAATACATCATTCAGCGCAGGTCTCTGCAGCCTTACTGAGAGCACCTTTTCCCCGACGGCTTTTATAATTTCGGGAATGCAGGCGTCACCCCTCAGTGCCGTCAGGAACAATTCATTGTCTTTTTCAGAGACCTCCATGCTGAACAATTTTTCTATCTCGGTTTTTACCTTTGCATTATCCGAGGTCCTGATATAAATGACATCACCCCCGACCGTTTTTTTAAGTTCTTCAGGCGTTCCTGCCGCAATAATCTTTCCGTTATCAATTATGGCTATATTATTGCAGACCTCAGCCTCGTCCATGTAATGCGTGGTCATGAAAACGGTCACGTTATGTTTTTGGGGAAGCTCAACGATGAATTCCCACAGATGCGCCCTGGTCTGCGGGTCCAGACCGAGAGTCGGCTCATCAAGGAATAAGACCTTGGGCCTGTGAATCATTCCCCGCGCAACCTCAAGCCTTCTTTTCATGCCGCCGGAATATTTTTTTACAAGGTCGTCTTTTCTTTCAAATAAACCGACAAAATTCAGCGCATCATTAATGCGCTCTTTTATTGCGCTCCTCTTTACATCATAAAGGCAGGCATGAAACATAAGGTTTTCATATGCGGTCAAATCCTTGTCAAGCGTGGTGTCCTGAAAGACAATTCCGATATTTTTTCTTACCTCTGACGGTTCTTTCAGACAGTCATAGCCTGCGATATATGTCTTTCCCGATGTCGGCGCAAGCAGGGTGCAGAGTATATTGATGGTGGTTGTCTTTCCTGCGCCGTTAGGTCCTAGAAAACCAAAGATCGTACCTTCAGCCACTTCAAAAGAGATATTATCTACAGCGGTCAGATTGCCGAATTGCTTTGAAAGATGTTCAACTTTAATTATAGGCATGATAAAAGTTTAACAAATTAAGGGCAGTATATTTTACCTTTAGAAGTTAATAGGCCGGTTTATTCGCATGGCAATATATTATCCGCTGCCTGTAATATAGTTTTGAAGATTGCTTATGGTTATTTTCTGTTCGTCAATAATCGTATTGGCCATATCGCCTATAGTCACAAGACCTATCAGTACATTATCCTCATACACTGGCATATGGCGGCAGTGCGCGGCTGCAAACAGCGCAAGACATTCCTCTACGGATTTATCTGAGGTTATAGAATACATCGCATCTTTTTTTGTCATTAATTCCTTAACAAGTGTTTCTTTTGAAGCCTTTCCTTTCAGAATTACCTTCCGCGCGTAATCCCGTTCGGTAAATATGCCGGCTATCTGTCCGCTCTCAATAACAATAAGGGCGCCTATGTCCTTTTCAGCCATTAGTTCAAGCGCCCTGTATACCGTTTCATTAAGGCTGATGGACCAGATATTGCGGCCCTTTTTCTTTAAAACGTCTTTGACTTTTAACATAATTGGAGCCCTCCTAACAGCTCAGATTTGTAATTATATCGCAATTGCCTTGAAAATCAACAGCGATGAATCCTTTAATCAATCTCTGCCTTCTTCAGCCGCTGCAGGTATTCATCCCATTCAACAGGGATGGAGTGTTTTTTCTTGTTGTTGCACTCCTTACAAGCAGTGACCACGTTATTCTTTGTTGATTTTCCCCCCCGTATTATAGGCACGATATGGTCCATAGTCAACTCACGGGGCGGCGCTTCACTGCCGCAATAATGACACTTTCCACTGGAGCATTTCCGCTTCCACCACTGAGTTTTCCTGAGGTCCCGCGCCTTCTGCTTTTCTCTGCTGATCTCCTGATCAGTGACTGTTGAAATAAAATAATCCATCTATCTGCCGGCCTTAGTCCAGTGTACTTTAAAAAAGCTCAAAAGTTCAATGAGCGAGAGAGCATAAAGGCAAGAGCGCCAAATCAGAGCGGAGCCGGCACATGACATTTGTCCTGCAAAAGCTGTAATTCACATATTAATCTAAGCATATCATCATAACTGCAGGACCGGAAGGCCCTGCTTCTTAATTGTTTTACTGACATCCCCCTTACATACCATGCAAATAATTTCCTGAAAAGCAATATGCCTGTCTTCTCCCCGTGGAATGCAGTATTTAAGGCAAGATGCTTTTTCATGATTTGCGCTATTTCATGAATATCAGGGCAGGGAGGCGCCTCTCCGCTTTTCAGGTACTCCGCCGTCTCACTGAATATCCATGGATTGCCTAACGCCCCCCTTGCAACGGCAACCCCGTCACACCCTGTCTCATTGAATAATTTTCCGACAAGCGCCGGAGTCAGCCCGTCCCCGCTTGCAACCACGGGTATTTTCAGGGACTCTTTTACTTTCCTTATAATGTTGTAATCAACTGTTCCGCTGTAACCCTGCGTCTTGGTCCTGCCGTGAATAAAAAGCCCGCTAACGCCGGCATCCTGAGCACGAAGCGCTATTTCAACCGCATTGACTGATGTTTCATCCCATCCGGAGCGTATCTTTACTGTAACAGGCAGGACTGTATGCCTGATGATTTCTCTCAGGAGCTTTTGCAGTTTCACAGGCTCCCTTAGCAGTCCGGCCCCTTTTCCGCCTGATGCTACTTTGTCTACAGGACATGCGGCATTCAAATCTATCAGGTCAAAGTTATATCCCGATATAATATCCAGCGCGCCTTTAATGATTTCAGGGTTGTCTCCGAGTATCTGTACGCCTAAGGGCCTGTCATCAGGGGTTGCGGAAAGCATTCTCAGCGTATTTTTGTTTTTATGACTCAGCGCTGAGGCGCTTATCATCTCTGTGAATGCGAGCCCGCAGCCAAACTGCCTGTTAATCAGGCGGAACGGCAGGTCGGTTATCCCTGCCATAGGGGCCAGGACCAAAGGAGATGCAAATGTCAGACGCCCGATTGAAAGCATATTTATTTATTATATATTATTTTTGTGCAGGCATTTTTTTGACAGTTTGTATTGGTATAATACCGGACAGAATATGAAAAAAGATGTCGTCATTATCGGCGCCGGCGCGGCAGGCCTTATGTGCGCGCTTACAGCGGGCCGGCGCAGGAGGTCGGTGCTGGTGCTTGAACACATGGAGAAAATTGCGAACAAGGTGCGCGTCTCAGGAGGCGGACGATGCAATTTCACCAATCTTAATGCCTCAAGCAATAATTATATCTCCAGGAATCCAAGCTTTTGCAAATCTGCGCTGGCGCGTTTTACGCCCTATGATTTTATCGGCATGATAGAAAAGCACGGTGTTGGATATTATGAGAAAGAGGACGGACAGCTTTTTTGCAAGCGGAGTTCAGGGGAGATCATTGATTTACTGTATAAGGAGTGTTCACAGGCAGGGGTTGAGATTCAGCCGGGCTGCCGCATTGAATCCATAAAGAAAAAAAACCGTTTTATTATTGCGGCAAACCATGGTGCGGTAGAATCGCAGTCGCTGGTCGTTGCCGCCGGCGGGTTATCCTACCCCAAACTCGGAGCGACTGAAAGAGGCTATGGCATTGCAAGGCAGTTTGGCTTAAATGTGACTCCTTTGAGGCCTGCGCTCGTACCTCTCGTTTTTGAAAAAAAGGAGATGAATGACTTCTGCGGATTAAGCGGAGTTTCCCTGAATACGATAGTCAGCTGCGGGAAAGTCAGTTTTGACGGCAATATTCTCTTCACCCACAGGGGTCTAAGCGGTCCGGCAATTCTCCAGATTTCACTATACTGGGAAGCAGGGATGCCCATTACCATTAACCTGATGCCCGGGACGGATGTGCATGCGCTGTTCACGGCAAAACGCCAAAGCAGAATGAAGATTGAAAACCTTCTCTCAGAATACCTTCCCATGAGCTTTGCAAAAAAATGGTGCGAACTCTTCATCCGGTCAAAACCTGTTAATCAATATTCGGAAAAAGAACTCAGGGAAATTGCATACAAGCTTCAAAACTGGCAGATAATCCCGCATGGGACAGAGGGATATGAAAAAGCAGAGGTGACTTTAGGCGGGGTTGATACGGATGAGCTTTCATCAAGAACAATGGAGGCAAAAAAGGCGCCGGGACTATATTTTATCGGTGAGGTCGTTGATGTTACCGGACAACTCGGGGGATTCAACCTTCAATGGGCGTGGTCCTCAGGATATGCGGCAGGACAGTATGCGTAGAAGAATAGCTAAAAAAAGGGTTCAAGGGGTTAAAGATTCAAGTAAAAATTATCAATTATCAATTAACAATTATCATTTAAATATGAAAAAAATTATACTCGCATCAACATCTCCGAGGAGAAAAGAGATGCTTAAAATGATCGGCTTGAAATTTAAAGTTGATGCAAACGGTCATGAAGAGAAGAGGAGGCATGGTCTGAGTCCGCGGACCCTTGCGCGTTTACTGTCGCGGGAGAAAGCCAAATCCGCTGCCGTCAGGCATAAAAATGCGCTCATTATTGCGGCAGATACATTTATTGTTTTTAAAGGAAAATTGTTCGGCAAGCCGCATAAAAAAGAAGAGGCGCTCAGGATGCTGTTGACACTGAACGGAAAGGCGCATACGGTAATCACTGGGTTTACGATTATTGACACTGCCGGCGGAAAAATAATATCAAGGTCCGCAAAGACAAAAGTCTGGTTTAAGAAACTCACTGCGGACGAGATAAAATCCTACGTAAAATCAGGAGAGCCGCTTGACAAGGCAGGAGGCTATGCAGTTCAGGGCAGGGGCGCTTTCCTTATTAAAAAGATAGAGGGCGATTTTTTAAATGTTGTGGGACTGCCCCTGCGCATGCTCATAAAGAGCCTGAGAGAATTTGGTGTGTGTACTTTGAATTCTTATGGTATCATTTAAAGGTATGTGGTTTGGTGTTAACAATCAGTTAAAATCAGGGGCATGATTGTATGGCAGAAGAAGACCTTTCAAAATTAAAGATAGACAAATCAGGGGTTATTATCGGCAGGCCGCAAAGCAGAAAAAAATATTATCTTGCCGCGGCAGCCGCATGCATTATATTTTTAGTAATACTTTATAAACAAGGCATCATCTCGCCTGCCGTTGAGGTGGAAGTATCCAATGTTACGCAGGTCTATCCATCCCAGACATTTACCTTGTTAAACGCCAGCGGCTATGTGGTTGCACAGCGAAAGGCTGCAGTGGCGTCCAAAATCACCGGCCGCCTCATATCAATATCAGTTGAGGAAGGGAACAGGGTTAAAAAAGGAGATGTGATCGCCAGGCTTGAAAATGAAGATGCCGCCGCGGCAAAGGAGCAGGCTGAGGCAAATCTGAAATCATCGGCTGCAGGCCTTGAGCAGGCAAAGGCCGAACTTCAGGAGGCCGGATTGAATTTCAGCCGGAACAAAGACCTTTTTGAAAAGGGGCTTGTTTCAAAACGCGAGTATGACGCCGCAGATGCGCGTTACAAAAAAGCAGGCGCCGCAACTGCGGGCGCAGAGGCGGCGGTCAAGGCTAGCGTTGCGGCGCTTCGCTCTGCTGATGTGTCTTTGGGATATACCTTCATGCGTGCGCCGTTTGATGCGGTGGTGCTAACTAAAAACGCCGATGTGGGGGATATCGTTACTCCGCTCGGGGCCGCGGCAAATGCAAAGGCGTCGGTTGTCACCATTGCCGATATGAACTCCCTGCAGGTGGAAGTTGATGTCTCTGAATCAAATCTTGAAAAGGTTAAATTAGGAAAGCCCTGCGAGATACTTCTGGATGCATTCCCGGAATCACGATTCAGGGGGGAGGTGCACATGATTGTGCCGACTGCTGACCGTGCCAAGGCAACAGTCATGATAAAGGTAAAATTTCTGGACAAAGACAACCGCATCCTGCCTGAAATGAGCGCAAAGGTTGCATTCCTGCAAAGACAGGCGCGTCCTGAAGAGATGAAGCCGCTGACTGCTGTTAAGCCTGAATCCATAACAACCCGCGGCAGCAAAAAAACAGTCTTTCTCGTCAAAGAGAACCGGATTATTGAAGCGCCGGTAACCACCGGCGTGCAGATTGGAGACATGACGGAAATTACAAACGGGCTGACGGCAGGGGACAGAATCGTAAGCAAGCCGTCTGAGAGGTTGAAAAACGGCACAAGGATAAAGATTGCTGAAAAGTAAAGATTCTTCGCTGTGCCTGTCGGCAGACAGGCGCAGCGAAGAATAGTATGTGCTATCTATGGAAATCAAACCGCCTATTGTAGAAATAAAAAATCTGTACAAATCTTACCGCCGGGGGAATCAGATTCTCCCTGTTCTTCAGGATATTAATCTTGATATTGCAGACGGGGAATTTCTGGCATTGATGGGTCCTTCGGGCTCAGGCAAAAGCACGCTGTTAAATCTTATAGCCGGTATTGATAAAGCTGACAGGGGAGGCGTCACTGTAGGCGGTGTTGATATAACGAGACTCTCAGAAACAGAGCTTGCAGAGTGGCGCAGTACCAATATAGGTTTCATCTTCCAGTTCTACAATCTTATCCCTGTACTTACTGCCTTTGAAAATGTTGAGCTGCCGCTGCTGCTTACAGGTCTTACAAAAAAGCAGAGGGCAGAACATGCTGAGGCAGCGCTTCATCTCGTCAGCCTTTCAGACAGGCTTGAGCATTATCCGGGACAGCTCTCAGGCGGGCAGCAACAGCGCGTTGCCATAGCCCGCGCTATTGTTACAGACCCGCTGATACTTGTTGCCGATGAGCCTACGGGCGATCTGGACCGGGTCTCTGCCAAAGAAATTCTGGGCCTAATGGAACGCCTTGTGCACGAGCTCGGCAAGACAATTATTATGGTGACCCATGACCCGCGCGCCGCTGAAAAGGCGCATACCATAAGGAATCTTGATAAGGGTGTTTTAAACAATGCAGATAATAAAACTAATTTTTAAAAATTCCTTCCGGCACAAACTGCGCACTTTTCTTACCATACTCGGCATCACCATTGCAATACTTTCCTTCGGCCTTTTAAGGACTGTGATAAGTGCATGGTATGCCGGCGTCAACGCATCTTCCGCCAGCCGTCTTGTGACGAGGAATGCCATATCCCTTGTATTTCCCCTGCCCATCTCATACAAGGACAAGATTCGTCAGATTCCGGGCGTAAAGACAGTCTCCTACGGCAACTGGTTCGGCGGCGTCTACATTGATGAAAAAAACTTTTTCCCGAACTTTGCAATTGACCCGGAAACCTATCTTGAATTATATCCTGAGATTGTAATACCTCCTGACCAGCAGGCTGCTTTTATCCGGGACCGCAGGGGATTTGTCGCAGGCAGTAAGCTGGCGGCAAAATACGGGTGGAAAATCGGCGATGCCATAACACTAAGAGGCACGATTTTCCCGGGCGAATGGGAATTTGTGCTGAGGGCGATATATAAGGGCAGAGACAAAACAGTTGATGAAACCCAATTCTTCTTCAGATGGGATTACCTCAATGAAAGGCTTCAGAAAACCACTTCTAACCGGGCATGGCAGGCCGGTTTTTACATGATAGGCGTTACCAACCCTGACATAGCCGCTGATGTTGCCGCTGGTGTTGACAAAACGTTCAAAAACTCGCTTGCCGAAACGCTTACAGAAACAGAAAAGGCATTTCAAATGAGCTTTCTCTCAATGAGCGAGGCAATTGTCATAGCTATTGAACTGGTTTCGCTTGTGGTGATTATAATAATACTTGCCGTTGTGGCTAATACGATGGCAATGACTGCACGTGAGCGGTTCGTTGAATACGCGGTATTTAAGACCTTAGGTTTTGGCAAATGGCATATTACGGGATTGATATTAGGCGAATCATTGTTTATTACTATGACAGGATGCGCCCTGGGTATTGTCCTTACCTTTCCGGCGGCAAAGATATTCGGGAACGAAATGAGCACTTTTTTCCCTGTATTTAATGTGACAATAGAAACAGTCTATCTTGATGCAGCAGCCGCTGTTATGGTCGGCGCTGTATCTGCAATTATCCCTGCGTGGCGCGCAGTAAATATCCGCATAGCCGATGGGCTGAGGAGCATAGGGTAATGAAAATACCTTTTTCATACAGCATGAGGAACCTCTGGACCCGCAGGCTCACAACAATACTTACGGCCTCGGGCATGGCGCTTGTGGTATTTGTCTTTGCCTCTATTTTAATGCTCGCTGAGGGGCTTCAAAAGACTCTCGTTCAAAGCGGTTCATTTGATAATGTAGTGGTAACCCGCAAGGCATCTTCATCAGAGGTGCAAAGCGGAATTGAACGCCAGCCTGCGTCAATAGTTGAAACCCTGTCTGAATCTGCTTTGGGAACTGACGGCAGGCCCATGCTGGCAAAGGAAATAGTAGTGCTTATAAATCTGCTTAAGCGCGGGACCAGCAAACCCGCTCAGGTGGTTATCCGGGGAATCGGCGGGCATTCATTACCTTTGCGTCCGCAGGTGAAACTCGCGGAGGGGCGCATGCCCCGGCCCGGCTCGTCTGAGATAATCACCGGTCAGAGCATAGCTAAAAGATTTAAAGGGGGCGGCATCGGCGAAACCCTCCGCTTTGCTATGCGCGACTGGACCGTAGTGGGCGTATTTGACGCCGGCAATACGAGTTTTGCCTCTGAAATCTGGGGCGATGCGGACCAGATGATGCCTGCATTCCGCAGACCTGTTTATTCATCAATAATCTTTAAGCTCCGCGACCCGTCCGGGTTTGAAAAGGTCAGGGCGCGCATTGAAGACGACCCACGGCTTACACTTGAAGTCAGGAGGGAAACCAGATATTACGCAGACCAGTCCGAGATGATGGCAAAGTTCCTCCGCATACTCGGGATGTCTCTGACTGCGATATTTTCCCTCGGCGCCATAATAGGGGCGATGATTACCATGTATGCTGCAGTGGCAAACCGTACAGGCGAAATCGGCACCCTGCGCTCCATGGGTTTTCAGCGGAAAAATATCCTTGTTGCATTTCTCATGGAATCACTGCTCCTCGGGTTTATCGGAGGCTGTGCCGGATTGTTCTGCGCCTCGTTTCTCCAGTTGTTTACCATTTCCACCATAAACTTCCAGACTTTTTCCGAGCTTGCCTTCAGTTTTACGCTTTCGTTCGGCATCGTCTGCAAGGCTATTGCCTTCTCTCTGATAATGGGGATTTCCGGCGGAGCGCTGCCGGCCTTCAGAGCGGCGCGCCTGAATATCGTGGATGCACTCAGGACAGTATAAAACACCCGCTATTTTCCTCTTGACAAAACATTTAACTAATGGTAGTTTAAAAATAGAATTTTAGAAGTTTTTGCGTTCCAAAGGGCCACAAAGACTTTTGACTTTGTGGCCCTATTTTGTTAAGGCCTTCTGAGATTT
>JACRGX010000093.1 GCA_016212185.1 Nitrospirota bacterium | reverse complement strand
AGCCTATTTTTAAGAATCAGGAGGTGAAGTAAGTGACAAACGGTACAGTAAAATGGTTTAATGAAGCAAAGGGTTACGGATTTATTACCAGTGAAGATGGCAGTGATGTCTTTGTGCATTATACGTCAATTCAGGGCAATGGTTTCAAGACCCTTGCCGAGGGCGATAAGGTCAGTTTCGATGTTGAAAAAGGCGCAAAAGGCCCTAAGGCTGTTAATGTGGTAAAACAGTAATTACCTTTAAAACGGCTCCGGAAATTTTTACGGAGCCGTTTTTTTATCGCAGTTACTAAGGGGGCAAGCAAAGCCTCATAATTTGTCATTCCCGCAAGCGAAGCGCGTCGGGAATCCTTCTTAAAACAAGGAAAGATTCCGGACAAGCCGGAATGACAAAAAAAGAATCGCTCAATTTAGGTTGCAATTAAATATAGGTGAGCCATGATTTATAGCTTTTATTCCTGCCTTTTACAATATTGAAGAATAGGTTCTGCAGTTTTTTGGTTATGGGTCCGGGCTTGCCCTTGCCGATAATCCTGCCGTCCACCTCTCTGACAGGCGTAATTTCAGCGGCGGTACCTGTTAAAAACACCTCATCAGCAATATAAACTTCATCCCTTGAAAAATTAACTTCCTTTACGGGAATTTTTCCCCTATGCGCCATTTCAATCACGCTGTTTCTCGTAATGCCTTCAAGTATGGACCTGAGAGGCGTTGTTTTTAATACGCCGTTTCTTACGATAAATATGTTCTGGCCGCTTCCTTCCGCAACATAGCCCGCCGTGTCAAGAAGGAGCGCCTCGTCATACCCGCAGAAAACCGCCTCCCTTTTTGCAAGTATGGAATTCACATAATCGCCGCAGGTCTTACTCTTTGTCATGCTTACATTTACATGATGCCTTGTGAATGAAGATATCTTCAGCCTGATGCCGTTTTTAATGCCGTCTTCACCTAAATATGCTCCCCATGGCCACACGGCTATCGCAACCCTTACCGGACTGTCTTTCGGATAAATGCCCATGACGCCGTATCCGAGATAGACAATTGGACGGATATAACACTCATCAAGCCTGTTGATTTTTACCGATTCAATAATTGCCCGGCTTATCTCAACAGGCTGAAACTCAGGCATAATCTGCATGATATGGCAGGAATTAAAGAGCCTGTCCACATGCTCTTTTAACCTGAAAACAGCCGAACCTTTCTGGGTCTTGTAGCACCGTATTCCTTCAAAGACTCCGAGTCCGTAATGAAGCGTATGGGTCAGAATGTGGACATTTGCCTGATGCCAGTCCACGAATTTACCATCCATCCATATTTTTTTAGATTCCTTAATCATTATTTTCCTTTCAGGACTGAGGTTCAGAGAACCCTATTGTTTTACAAAAAAGGCGTTCTTATTGTCAATAGTTATTGTTGGCTTCTCCCCCGGTCCATCCGTATTTGCCTATGAGCGGGACAAAGACACACGGCGTGAACATTGATGTCTTTATGCCCGAACCGGTATTTTTTACTTGATAAAGTATCTGGGAATATCTGCCGCCGACCGGTATGACGAGCCTTCCGCCTGTCTTTAACTGGCTTATGTATGTATCAGGGATATCCGGAGCCGCGGCAGTAACTATTATGCCGTCAAAAGGGGCTTCCGCCGGCAGGCCGAGAGTCCCATCGCTTTTTACCGCATGGATGTTCTTATATCCAAGTTTTTTGAATCTTTCTTCTGTCTTTTCTGCAAGCGGTATAATCCTTTCTATTGTGAAAACTTCTGCGCAGAGCATGGACAGTATTGCCGACTGATAACCTGAACCTGTCCCCACTTCAAGTACTTTTTCATCCCCTCTAAGTTCAAGAAGCTCTGTCATTATTGCCACCATGTAAGGCTGGGAAATTGTCTGCCCTTCGCCGATGGAGAGTGCGCTGTCGTCGTATGCATGACTTTTAAGGAGTTCGCTGACAAATAAATGCCGCTCAACAGTCCCCATAGCATTAAGGACGCGTTTGTCTTTTACCCCCCGCGTCTTTAGCTGAGATTCAACCATCAGCTCTCTGAGTTTCTTAAAGTCATCCATTGGCGTTTGTAGCGTTTATAGCGTTCATTGCGTTTTACGCTCGATGCTGAACGCTCAACGCCTTCATCCTTCAACCCTCATCCTTCTGCGTAAAATTTCTCTTGCCGCTATTATGCCTGATGCAGATGCCTGTATAAGCCCGCGGCTGACGCCTGCGCCGTCGCCGACAGCAAAAAGATTTTTTACCTCAGTCTCAAGTCCGCTGTTGAGTTTCAGTTGTCTTGAATAAAATTTAACCTCAACGCCGTACAGCAGTGTATGAGCGCTCCAGACGCCGGGCGCAAGCTTATCCATGGTCTTGAGCATTTCAAGGATATCTGCAATATATCGGTAGGGGAGCACAAAGCTGAGGTCGCCGGGCGTTGCATCCTCAAGCGTTGGTTTTACCCTGCCTTTTGCGATTCGTGCATGAGTGGACCTCCTGCCTTCCTGCAGGTCTCCCAGCCGCTGGACGATAACTCCATGTCCGAGAAGATTAGCAAGCCTTGCAATATACCTTCCGTAATAAATAGGTTCGTTAAACGGCTCTGTAAACTTGGTGCTTACAAGAATGGCAAAATTTGTATTGGCTGTTTTTTTGTCCGCATAGCTGTGCCCGTTGACAGTCCATGCGCCTTTTAAATATTCCTTCACAACCTCTCCGTAGGGATTCACGCAAAAGGTCCTGACTTTATCATTGAATTTTTTAGAATAAAAAATAAGCTTTGGCTCATAAATTACCTTTGTGAGTTTTTCCATGACTGAAGCGGGTAGTTCTACTCTTACACCGATGTCCACGGGATTATTCAGAAGTGACAGCCCTATTGCCTTAGCCTGCTCTTCAAGCCAGAGCGAGCCTTCCCTTCCCGGGGCAAGGACTATGAAATCGCCGAAAAAATCATCGCCGTCCTTTGTCCTGACGCCTCTGACTGTTTTGTCTCTAATCAAAATTTCCGTGACGTCTTTTGAAAAAACAATCTCTATTTTTGAATTAAGGTGTTTTTTAATCCTTTTAAGAAGTTCAGGACACCGGTCAGTGCCAATGTGTCTTATCCTTGAAGGTATAAGCGTTAAACCGTTTTTTTCGGCAAGGGTTTTAATCGCATTAACTTTGGATGCATCGTCGCCGTAAAGTTTGGCAGGGGCGCCGTACTTTAAATAAAGTCCATCGGTGTATATTATAAGGTCTTGCAGTGTTTCATCAGTAACATACCGTGTGAGAAACCCGCCTATGTCTTTTGAAAGGCTCAGTTTGCCGTCGCTGAATGCGCCGGCGCCGCCCCATCCGCTTAAAAGTCCGCAGGGACGGCATGCTTTGCAGGAGGCTTGTTTGGTTTTTAAAGGGCAGGTCCTTTTTTCTATGTCGTTGCCTTTTTCAATGAGGAGTATTCTGAGTTTTTTGTTTGATGATATCATCTCAAGGGCAGTGAATATCCCGGCAGGTCCTGCGCCGACAATAATTACATCATAATTTTTCAGGTTTTTTTTATTCATCACGCATTACGCGTTACACCTGCCTACCGGACAGGCAGGCATCACGGTTTCTACATTTTCCATGTTTTTCTTAAAAAGTCCAGTGCATCATAGTTTGTCAGGTCCAGATGAACAGGTGTGACTGAAATAAAGGCATTTTTTACGGCAACAAAATCAGTATCCTTCCCCTGTTCCCAAATAGGCGCTCCGCCGCCTATCCAGTAATGCTTCCTTCCGCGTGGGTCTGACACCTCATGAACTGAGTTGTCATAAGTTCTTTTTCCCTGCCGCGTGAGTTTTATCCCCTTAATCTTTTGAGTGTTCGGAACGTTGACGTTTAAAAGCGTATCATGAGGCAGTGTCTTTTTAAGGACAATAGAGGCAAGTCTCTTTGCAAAGGCGGCCGCCTTCTGAAATCTTAGCGGCTTATCAGGATAAATGCCGTTGTCCTTAATGCCTTTTACAAGGGATACGGCGATGGACGGAATACCGAGAAGCGTACCCTCAATTGCCGCCGCAACCGTGCCTGAATATGTGATGTCATCTCCCATGTTGCCGCCGTTGTTTATGCCTGAAACTATCAGGTTCGGTTTTCTGCGGAGGATTTTATCAATCCCTACGATGACGCAGTCCGTGGGCGTGCCGTTTATGGCAAAGATTTTTTTGTCGGATGAAGAATTTAGCAGTTTTATCTTTTCAACCTTTAACGGTCTGTGAAGGGTGAGCGCGTGTGCCACGGCGCTCTGCTCACCTTCAGGGGCGACCATGTAAACATCGCCGAGCGGGTTTAATGCCTTATACAAGGCAATGATTCCCGGCGAATGAACGCCGTCATCGTTTGTCACAAGAATAACAGGCATAAGAATATTTTAGCAGAAGTCAGGTATTTTTGAGGAAGTAAAATGGTCGGGGCGACCCGATTTGAACGGGCGACCACTCGCACCCCAAGCGAGTGCGCTACCAGGCTGCGCTACGCCCCGTCTGTATTTTCTATATTATAATTCAGTACAACTAAACAATCTTGAACCGAGTGCGCAACTCCCGACACAGTCGGGACGCTACGCCCCGAATTGCTAAGTTTTTTAAAAAAGGGTTTGAGGATTCAAGGATTCGAGGGTTCCAGTAAACTACGAAATTTGTTATAAGTTATTAGTTATTCGGATAACAAATAACTTATAACTAAAATTCACTTGAATCCTTGACCCCTTGAATCCTTGACCCCTTGTATTTTACTTGAGGGTTTTCAAAATCGCCCTGAGTCCCTTTTTGACCCGGTCAATTGTCTCTGTAACCGCAGGGTCGGCCTTCATGGTAGAATCCTTAAATTTCTTCCTTACCCCTGCAATTGTATATTTTTCCTGATACAGAAGATGCTTGACCTGAAGCACGAGATCCAGATTTTTTTTTGTATAGACCCGCTGGCCGGCTTTGTTTTTACCCGGTTTTAAAAACGGGAATTCTGATTCCCAGTATCTCAGGATGTAGGGTTCAACCCCTGCTATCCCGCTTACCTCACCGATTTTATAAAAAAGCTTTTCAGGCATTGCTTTCTTCACAGGCAAGGGCTGTATTCAAAAACCGCAGTCTACAGACCTTTATCCGCAGCAGTTTTAAACTGTATGCTCGGTT
>JACRGX010000092.1 GCA_016212185.1 Nitrospirota bacterium | reverse complement strand
GCGCCGTGTCCCCTTACGACCCTGCCGTCTTCTTCTTCAAGAGAGACCATAACCTCTCCAAGCGCATCTGTCCCGCCTGTTATGCCCTTGACTTCAAATTTAAGAAGACTGCTTTTTGTATTAGTTATTGAAGCAATGGTTTTATACGTTGCATCTACGGGCCCGTCGCCGTGCTCCGTCTTCTCAATTAGTTCCCCTTCAACCCTGAGTTTAACTGTAGCAGTAGGTTTCTGGCTGATGCCTGAAATCACATTTAAATCAATAAGGCTGTAAACCTCTGGGATTCTTACTGCATCCTCGGAAACCAGCGCCTCAATATCTTCATCAAAGATATCCTTTTTTTGGTCTGCAAGTTTTTTAAACCTTTCAAATGCAATGTTGAGCTCTTCGTCTGACAATTCATAACCAAGTTCTTTAAGTCTTGTCTTAAATGCGTGCCTTCCTGAGTGTTTGCCGAGGACAAGTTTTGTCTTGTGAAGCCCTATGGTTTCGGGTCTAATAATCTCGTAGGTTGATTTTTCCTTCAAAAGCCCGTCCTGATGAATGCCTGATTCATGCGCAAAGGCATTGGCTCCGACAATAGCCTTGTTCGGCTGCACCGAGATTCCTGTTATCTTTGTAACAAGTCTGCTGCTGCGTATTATCTCCTCTGTATTTATCTTTGTATCCGCATTAAAAATATCGCGCCTTACCCTTAAAGCCATAACCACTTCCTCCAGCGAGCAGTTGCCGGCTCGTTCACCTATGCCGTTAATAGTACATTCAATCTGCCCGGCGCCGTTAAGCACCGCGGCAAGCGAGTTGGCTGCGGCAAGCCCGAGGTCATTATGGCAGTGAACCGAAATTACAGCCTGAGCAATATTTTTTACCTTCTCGCGGATGGTCTTTATTAATGCACCGAATTCCTGAGGCGTGCTGTATCCTACTGTGTCCGGAATATTCACTGTTGATGCACCTGCATCAATGGCTGCCTCTATTACTTCACAGAGGTAATTTACATCGCTTCTCGTTGCATCCATAGGCGAAAATTCAACATCCTCAATAAGGCTCCTTGCGAGCCTGACCATTTCCTGCGACCTTTTTAAAGCCTCTTCACGGCTTACACGAAACTGATATTTAAGATGTATGTCAGATGTGGAATGAAATGTATGAATCCTCTTCCTTGGGGCATCCTTAACCGCCTCCCACGCCCTCCTGATGTCTTCTTCTTTTGCCCGTGCGAGGCTGCATACTACAGGACCATCCACTTCCCCGCTAATGGTCCTAACTGCTTCAAAATCACCGTGCGAGGCAACTGCAAATCCAGCCTCAATTATATCCACACCAAGCCGGGCAAGCTGTTTTGCAACCTGCACTTTTTCCTCCACATTCATTGACGCACCGGGAGACTGCTCACCGTCTCTCAGTGTCGTATCAAAAATCTTTATTATCCTCATTGCTGCACTCCGCTAAGCCTTCTCTTTCTATAAAAAAGCACGGCATTTTCAATAATTCCCAAAAGAATGTAACCCATGGAAAAAGTAAAAATCGTAATCTCAGGATGCATAAACACAAGGACAAGGACTAACACAAATACAACCAGAATCCAGAACGGTTTTCTCCTCTTGGGGTCAATCTCCTTTATTCCGTGATAACGCAATGTGCTTACCATAAGTATTGCAAGAATAAAAACCAGAACGAGGACAAGGGGGTTCTTCCCTGCTGCCTTTCCCCACATCTCATGATAGAATAAAACCAGTGATGCTAAAACCACGGCAGCACCGGGTATCGGCATGCCCGTGAATGCCTTGCTTTCCACAGAACCCATCTGCACATTATACCTTGCAAGCCTTAACGCACCGCACATAACATAAAGAAACGCAGCGCCCCATCCAACGCGGCCAAATGAATGCAATGACCAGCCGTAAAGAAGGACCGCGGGTGCAACACCGAAAGCAATGAGGTCAGAAAGTGAATCAAGCTCAATGCCAAACCTCGTTGTACTGTGCGTAACCCTCGCAACCCAGCCGTCAAGGCCGTCAAATATGTTCGCAATCAGTATTGCCCACGCCGCATATATGTAATGGGCTTTAAAGGATGCGATTAT
>JACRGX010000091.1 GCA_016212185.1 Nitrospirota bacterium | reverse complement strand
GGCGGTTAAAGTAAAGGAACAACGGCTGATCTTCAAGCATCCGAAATTCATTACTTTCCTTCAGCCTGCCAAAGTTAAAACTTTCCTGCTGGTTGTACCACCACCCCACAAACAGTTTTTGATTCATCGCTTCAATATAGTTAGGATATGGGGACCCCGGAGTCACAGACACAAGATACGGCCGGTTTCGGCTGTCACTGATTGACGGTCTTAAGTGGTCCTGCGTAAAACTAATTCTCATCCTGTCAGCCACAAGTTCAGCGTCCTGAAAAGACTGGCTGACATAATTCTGGTCCGTAAGCGTCATCTCAACAGATGCTCCGCTCCTCACCGGCGGCTCATTTATATCAACCCTGTGAATGACCAAAGAAAGCTCTGTCGCAAGCAAGACAACTACTATAAGTGTCTGCACTGTCCTTTTTCTGTTAAGAAAAGTTGTGCAAAGCCACAGCACAGAAAGACTAAGATGGACGAGATATGCCCTGTAGTAAATGGCAGCATTATATTCCTTGAAAAACAAAAGCGACAAAAGTGCGATAAAAACAAATACCGTAAGCAATTTTATCTTTATATTCTCTTCGCTGAAAAAATCATCCAGATATCTGGACAAATACAGGATCGCAAATATCAGCGGATAAAACCAGTAGATAAAATCCAGTCTGATGAGCTTCATAAACGGCAGAACCGCATTAGCTATCTGACGGAGAACTGAAGGAGAGCCGCTTTTGTCCACAAGCAAAATCCATGCGCTTACAAGGAACATAACAAACAAGGAATTGAATCTGAATTTTCTCCTACTGATTGAATATATGAGAACTATCACAGCCAACTCTCCTAAATACAATGAGAAATAATATTTTACCGGAAGGAGGAAGGTCATAAAATTATATAAGGATATAATGCCAAAACGGGGGTCTGACGCAACAACATGCAGGCGCGGCGTTGAGCCGGTCGCATTATATAAGGGAAGCAGCCGCGGCAGTGTTATGAGAGCGGCCAGTATAAGGTTTACTGCCAGAAACTTTATTCCAAAGACAATCTCTTTCCTGCTCAGAGAATTGAGAATAACATATCCTGCAAAAAGGTATATGCTTAAAACTACAGATGGAACGTAACCGCCAAAAATTGCCATTACAAGGAATAAAACCGTTATGATGCTAAGCGGACTGCCCGAGTTCTTTGCCTTAAAATACCCCAGCAGGAAAAACGGAAAACACGCGGCATTATAAACCATGCCTCCCCATTGAAGCAGTGCAGTCATCTGGCCGCAGAACATAAAACTTACGGCTGAAATAAGCGCAGACCTTTTTGAAAAGCCCTGCTCAATAACGCACAGATACATCCCGAATCCTCCGAGTACTATCCAGAAAAGCAGTTCAATCTGATAGGTTTCCATGGTCCACTTAGTCAGAAAGCCGAGTATCATATGCGTAGGGAATAAAGATGAATTGAGATAGTGCCCCACCCACGGGAAACCGAAATTCATATACGGATTCCAGAGAGGCCAGCTTAATTCCCTCAGACAGTCGGACTGAAAATTTGCAAGCGGGACATATGCCTGCACAAAATCCGAGCCTGTAAATATCTTGTTCAGAAGCCAGTAATCCTTATAGATAACTAAACTCGCAAGCAGTAAAACGGCAAGATACGGCAGATTTTGAAGAAACGGAGATTTTAAACGCCCTGCGACAGTCTGAAGTTTTTCTTTATGATCCATTTTTAGAGCCTGTTTTAATCATTTCTTTTTCATTAAACATATAATTGTAGTTCCGGCAGGACATCTTATCAACCTTGATACAAGCATTTCCAGACGGCTGAAGAACAATAAAATTCTGTTAAGTACCGGAGGAACAGGCGGAAATTCGCAATTGTCATCTTTGTAGCTTTTCTTCAGCAGTCTCCTTAAAAAAATAGGAAGGACCAGAAAACTAAAAAAGTATTCCATGCAAACAACCGTTCCCCCTGATTTATTCAACACATCCCCCAGACTCTTTTTTGTATATCTCCTGTAATGCCCAAGCACCTTGTCCCACTCTGAATAAAGGGCAGGAAAAGCCGGCGACATAATTAACGCATAGGCTCCCGGACTCATTATGTCAATAAGACTTTTTGCAAAGCCTTCATCGTCCTTGATATGTTCCATGACATCCATAATCAGAATCAGGTCTTTGCCGCGCACCGGGTTTAAATCGCCGGAATTGATAACGGCATAATGGTCGCCGTATTTTTTTGCATATTGGACAGCAAGCGGAGAAGCGTCAACGCCAAGACAGCTTTTAAAATTAAATCTTTTATTTAATTCATGCAGAAAACCGCCGGTGCCGCAGCCGTAATCAAGAACATTTAATTCCGAGGGAGCGGTAAAATACTTCCTTATAGCATATTCAGCCCGGTTCAGGCGCGTTAAATGCCACCAGTAAGAGGTTTCAAGATTTGCCAGGCTTTCATAGTGGACCTCAGGCAGTAAATCAATATTTTTAGCCATTAGCTCCGGCTCTTTTTCTGTAAGCTGGGTGCCCTTTTTTAAACCTGCTGGCAAACCAGTACCAGTAATTCTTTGCATATGTGTAAGCATCTCTGTCATGACGACGAAAAACCATGAAAATATCAAGAGAACTCAGCAAAAAATCAATTGGCAGATAAGGGAGAAGCCTAAACAGCTTCGTCTTAATTATAAAAGAACTTATAAAACTCGGTATCATAGGAATTAAACGGAACAACAGCCTGTAAGCCAGAAAAAATCTGAGCTTCTCAGGGTCTCTTCCGATGGAACCGGTTGAAAGGTAGTGATTATGCGCACCGTCTTCCAGTTGTTTGATATCTTCTGCGGTAATTTCGCCATACTTGAGCCCGTGTTCAATAATATCAAGTTTTGGAAGATACTCAAGCATAAATGGCGATACCCTGTAGCATTTTTTGCGCGTCGTAAAAAATTTTGCAGCTTCAATAAGCTCTTCCTCTGTCTGTTTAGGAAGCCCCAGAATATAATCAAGAGAATACGGAAGACCCGCCTTATCCATAGCATCTGTTGCGGCTATTATCTGGTTATTGGTCTCCTTCCTGTTTAAAATTTCGGACCTAACCCATTCGCTGTATGATTCAATTCCAAGTTGTATGCCGAAACAGCCCGTTTTTTTCAATTTAAACGCAATTTCTTCATCCATAGTAGCAGGATGAGCAAAAGCCTTAAATGGGAGATTAATTTCTTTTTTGTATTTTTCAGTAAACTCTAATACCCACTTTTTCGTAGCTGTGAATGTATTGTTCCTGAAATCAACCCACTCAAACCCGTATTTCTCTCTCATTTTTTTTAGTTCATATATCACAGAGTCCGGAGAACGTTCCCTTAAACGTTTTCCCCCCAATCGTTTAATCTCCTTCGCCTGATATGAGAGTGAACAAAAAGCGCAGGCAAACGGACAGCCGCGCGCGGTAACCGCCAAATAATAGTTTTTAATCGGCACCTGAGAGGCAAAAAGCTCTTTATCCGGAAGGGGGAGTGAATCTAAATCTTCTATTAAAGGCCTTTGTTCGTTTTGTATTATTTTATCGCCTTTTTTGAACCATATATTCGGGATGGAATAATTAATATTGTTCTTTTCTATTGAATTGCATAAATCTAACAATGCATAATCTCCTTCCCCGACACATACCATATCAACACAGTCATTCTTCATCACCTGCGCCGGCAACGTTGTAGGATGAATTCCCCCGAAAATAATCGGCACGTCAATTTTACTCTTTATCCGTTTTGCCATATCCAATGCCCATTTATATGTAGGCGTTAAAACCGAAAAGGCTATAATGTCCGGTTTGCTGTCTATTGCCTGAGAAACCACTACATCCTTGTGGTCAAATAATCTTGCTAACCGGGGGTTGCACAGATAATTCTTATCATCAAAAAGAGACTGATCATATGCAAGAGAGGTTTTATGCCCGTGCAGTTTTAACATAGCAGATAAAACTTCAACGGAAATATTTTCAGCACCCATCGCAACAAATGTACACTTCATTTATGTCTCCTTGTAATTTTCCTTTAGACTTTTTGAGAGTACCGGATGATCTTTCCACATTTGCGGAAGCTGTTTTGCTTTATAAGTCGGAATTATATAGTTTTCAATGAAAGTCCGGTCTTCACCAGCCAGGCAAACCTGATTATATTCCCTGAACTTCTCTAATTTTAACATCCTATTCCTTATTGAGGATAAGGATTCGGTTTTGATGTTGCCGAAGGAAATATGAATAAAAGGACACGGGATGACATCTCCGTAAGGAGTAATATAGAGTTTTTCAATGCCTGCAGAACATCCGCACTTTAAATAATTAGAGTCAAAATCCCGCCTTAGATGAGGGAATCGCTTTTGCATCAAAGCAAAGTATTCGCGATCATCATTATCAAACATCTCTGAAAAGTTACCGCTCCATTTCCCGACCGGACAGGGTATTGATACTACAACAGGAATGTTGCTCCTTGCGGAAAAAGACAGCAGGTTTAATATCCCCTCAGATTTGATATTATTGTGTGTAAAAGTTACGCTGAAAATAATTTTTATTCCCCTCAAAAAAGCCATGTCCACATTTTTCAATGTCTCCCTGAATGCACCCTTCTTGTTTCTGAAAGAATCATGTTCGTCAGGATCGAAAGAATCAAGGCTCACTTGCAAAACATCCACACCTGCCTTGTACAGAGACTCTATGCGGGAAGTGTTAAGAAGCAGCGCATTGGTCTGCAATCCTATCAGAGAACGTGATGGAAAAAATAAACGGATAATATCCTCCAAATTTTTATTTACCAGCGGCTCTCCTCCCGTGAATGCAAAATATATGGCGCCTAATTTAACAGCTTCTCCGGCCAATTGAGAATATTGGGCTTCAGAAAGAACGGTGTCGCTGCTCTTTAGCGCTTCACAGGAACAATGCCGGCATGCTAAATTGCATGCGTAGTTCAATGCAATGTCTATGTTCCTCAATGGTTTTTTTTCCAGTGCGCCGTATATGATATACTTAATATATGAGGATGCGATTCTTGTAATTAACAGGGGTTTTCTTCTGGGCTGGAAGATAAACCTGAAATTATCCAAAAATCTTTGAACTTTTTGTTTCATTTTGCCTTATATATTAGTTTTAGATGCCGTCTATGCCTCATGGAGTAACAAGTTTCAGCATGACACCTTTGTATTGCTTACCATGGAAAACAAATTTCTTAGATTCAATCGTATCTTTCTTAAGATGATGTGGAATCAAAGCCCTCAAGAACACAATCCAGTATTTTGATATCATGTTTATGGTTGTCAGTATTACTTTTGAGATAGCCCAGCGCCATGGGAATACCATAATACAGGTCATACCCTTTCGGCCAAATTAAAACTACTTTCACGCTCTCTCCCCCCGCTCATATTTTAACACATGCATAATTTATGCATTAAAAATCAGAATGTTACTACTCAACCTTTTTCTTCATGACAAACTGCATCAAGGATGTCTGGGATATAAACTTCTGAAGCAGATTTATCGGTAAAAACAGAACCAACAGCGCCGGAAAATAAAAGGCTCTGCCGTTTTTCAGATTGCTTTTCAACACAGTGTCCTGCAGAAAATTTTGTACGGATAATGCCCAGTGGGCCGGTTGTGTTAAATTTTTCATACTGACCACTTCAAAACCGCTTTTCTCCGCTAAGATATAAAAATTTTTTTTGTTAAAGAGATTCAAGTGCCTGGGCGTGTGATATCCTCCCCAATACCTATGGAATAATTTATAATCCCAGCTTTCAATATTAGGCGTTTCTCCGGCCACCAGTCCGTCGTCATTCAAAAGTGAATGGCATTGCCGCAGTGTTTTGACCGGGTCATAGACATGCTCAATAAAGTTTTCCATTATAATCAATTGGGCGCTTTTTTCTGGGAATACAACTGTCTCAAGCTCTCCCCTGATAACTTCCAGCCCTCGTTCTTTTGCCCTTTCCACAGCCTTTTGATTAAAGTCAATTCCTTTTATATTGCTAAACCCTATTTTTTTTAGCTCCATCAAAAGGTCCCCGAAGGAACAACCCAGCTCTATTATTGATGCATTTTTTTTAACGAGGTTTGCATAATAAAAAGCCTTTGCCTTCCAATATCTTCGTTTCATAAAGCGTGCAGCCGCTGTAACATGAGGGTGATAAGCATGGTAATTTTCCGGATATGCCTCATCCAATTTCACCTCATCAGGGAGAGGGTCAATACTTAAAAGCCCGCACTGCCCACATATGTAATATGTATATGAGCCTGAAGATGCATATTCAAAGTCCAGCACATCAGAATCGGCTTTTTTAAATTTATTAAAAAAACAAAGATTGCAGTTTTTTAATGCAGTATCCATCCAGCTATCTATATTTTCTCTTTATGATATATAACGGTCTTTTTTTAACTTCAAAAAATATACGCGAAATAAACTCCCCTATAAGTCCGATAAAGAAAAACTGCAGGCCTGCAAGCAGCAGGATTATACTGACCAAAGAGGGCCAGCCCCATGGGCCGATATCAAAAAATACCTTAAATATAAAAATTATAACAATGCTTAGAAGGCTGAGCGCGGAAAGGATAATCCCGAGATGCAGGGGCAAGGACAGCAGGACATCGGAAAACGAAGTAAAGCTGTCAAAAGCCAGGCGGTATAATCTGTATAATGTCATCCTCGGCTTTGCATCATAACGCGCCCCCCTGTCAACCTCTACACCGGTCTGATTAAAACCAATCCAGTTTCTAAGCCCCGGTATATATCTGTTATGCTCGCTGATACGCTTCATCTGTTCAACCACCACATGGTCCATCAGTCCGAAAATGCCGGCAATCTGCATATCAATATTGGAGATTTTTTTGTTCAGCATGTGAAACATTTTAAAAATAAGCGATTTAAGCAAAGATACCTTCCGCGACCTGCGAACCGCATAAACCACCTGATAACCCTCGTTCCATTTATCCAAAAATTTGAGAATGTCCTCAGGCTGGTCTTCAAGATCGGCATCCATTAAAATCACGGCATCGCCGTCCGCCTCATCAATCCCTGCCGTAAGGGCATTCTGATGACTGAAGTTTCTGGCTAAATCTATTATGCAGACCCTTTTATCCTGACTGTTAAGCTCAATCAGTTTATTCAGGGAGCCGTCTGTGCTGCCGTCATTGACAAAAATAAATTCAAACTCTTCATGCCTTGCCTCCGCAACCTTTGCAAGCCTGTCGTAAAGAGTTTGAAGCACTGCTTCCTCGTTAAAAACGGGGATTACTACCGAAACCTTTTTTCTTTTTTCTTCCATGTTCATTTCCTATTTTATTTATTATTATTGGTTACGTATAAACTTTTTTCAAAACCCCGCATTGCTGTGGCTGTCATCCTTCTCCATACACCTTAAAATCCACAAACTCTTTTATCCTTGAAAAATCCTTTGCATTATGAGTGACTAAAATCGCCCCGATTTGCCTTGCTGAAAGGGCAATCAAGACGTCATTTTGAATTTTTGATAAAAATTTCTCTTCAAATCCGTATTTCTGTCCAAGTTTAGCAATAACTTTTCCGGCTTTCTGCCAATCAGACGCTACAGGGACTATCAACCTGCCGGTGCTGTAAAAAACACCATATAATTCATCAAGGAGTTCTATGGAATTATTATCAAAGGCGCCGGCATAAAGCTCTTTTATTACCACCGCGCTTAAGTATACCACCGGTTTTTCAACTTCAAGTTCAAGAAATGGGTAGGAGACCCCTTTATTGACAAAGGGGATGTATATTGAGGCGTCAAGCAGGATTTTAACTCTGGCATCTGCCATAAACATCCTTAATATTTCCCTTGCCTTTAATTGACATGAGAACTCTTCTAATTTTGTTGTCAGCTATTAAGGTGTCCATGGCATTGTTAATGGCTTCTGTATCTGTTTTTGCTTTTGTGATTTTCCTGATGGTTTTAATTTTTGCAATATCAAGGATAAACTGTTTTCTGACCTTTGTTTCGGTTTTCATGTTCTTGTCGCCTCCATGTGTATTTTATCTTGTTTTATACACATTGTCAAGCCGCGGTAAATCCTTACTCCCCTCTCAATATTACAGCAGGATTATATTTCATTGCATCCCTTACAGGGAAATAGCTGGGGAAAAGAGACACCGCCAGCCCGGTGATAATAGACAAAAAGAATATATAAAATGGCATGCTGATAAATGAATTAAAGGCCCCTTTTGAAATCACCTGCGCAGAAAGATAACCAAACGCATAACCAATTAAGCCGCCTGCAATCCCTATTAATACAGCCTCCGTCCTGTAAAAACGGCTTATCTGCCTTCTTGTTGCGCCCAGTGCCTTCATCAAACCTATTTCCTCCCTTCTTTCAAGGACATTTGCACCCATTGTGCCGGCAACGCTTATGCCTGCGGCAAACATTACAATCAGGGTCACCAGCGCCATGAGAAGCTGTATCTTTACCAGCAATGACTCCTCTGCAACAGCAACCTGTCTGAGTGTCTTAACCGTCGCTGTCGGAGCGATATCACTGATTCCCTTAATTACGCCGCTTAGTCCGGCTGACCTTCCCCTAACCAGCACAGCGCTGAGTTTATCTCTTGCATCAAGAAGTTCCCATGCATCCGGTATTGCCATAATGACAGCGCCGTCCTCTGCGCCGCCCCTTTCAATAAATCCTTTAACAGTAAACCCCATGCGCCTGCCTTCGCTCTCAAGCAATATTACACTTCCCTGCTCAAGTTTCAGCATATCTTTAAGGTTAGTCCCTGCAAGTATTTCACCTGTCTTTCCGGGCAAATTACCTGAGAGCCTCCATACCTTGTCTTTTAATTCACCTGTATCAAGCCCTATTATCTCAATTGCCTGCCTGTTGCCAAACGCCCTGCCAAAGACCTGCCCTGATACTCCGTCCACATCTTTAAGTCTTGAAATACTGCCCAGAATGCCGTAATCAAGATAACCGCCGTCCTGTGGTGAAACAATAATATTTGCGCCATACGCCTTTAATTCAGAACCGAGTTTCTCACGCATACCGGCAGTAACTCCGATCAGCCCCGTGATTACCGCAACTGCAAGGGTCACAGAGATTGAAGCGATTATGACACGCCCCTTCCTCTGGGAAACAGACTTTATGAAGAACATTAAAAACCAGCTTATTGCTGACCTGTTCCGGTTATTTTTCATTCAGCGCCTTTAAGGACAAGGCCGGGTTTTATTTTTAAAGCCTTTTTTATCGGCAGCACTGTGCCTGCTATTGAAATTAAAACAGCGCTCCCGATTGCCACCGGGAAGAGAATTGCCCTTTGCTCAAATCCCGTATTAAAAACTTTTAACCCTATGAATGATGCGGCGGCAATTGACAATGCATAACCAACCAGCCCGCCGATAATCCCTATGACAATCCCTTCCGAAAGAAAAACAGATGCTATCTTCCTGCTGTCAGCGCCCATTGCCTTCATAAGCCCTATCTCCTCAATCCTGCGCAGAAGACTCATTATCATTGTTGTTGAAACGCCGAGGGCAGATGCTGCCAATGCAATAAAGGAAAGTATATAAACCAGCAATTCCAGCCGTCCGAGCACCTTGCCCTCTGTCTCAGCAACCTGCCAAACGGGTTTTACCTTCGCACCCTGAAAAACTTCTTCAAGCTGTTTTGCTATGGAAGTGACATAGCCGGTGCAATACCATTTTTCATACTCAGACTGGCTCATCTTTGCAGGGTCCTTATAGGCAAATTCATCCATAGGCTTTGTAAGCGCGCTGACAAACACCTTTGAAATCTTTCCCTTCAGGCTTTTAAATTCCTGAAGCGTCTGCATATCCATAAAAACCTGCTCATCCTCAGCGCCGCCTGTCTCAAGAACCCCTGAAACCAGAAAACTCCTGCCGTCCAGTAAAACGCTCTCACCTTTTCTAATCCCAAGCCTGTTTAGCAAAGAGGTCCCCATAACAACCTTCTCCCCTGAATCAGGCCAGTGTCCTTCTATATACCACCACGGTGAAACTGTTGCAATACCGGCAAGGAAATTTTTTTTCTCGCCCGGCTCTTGCAGTTCCTTTTTATACCATGCCCCGACAACAACTGCCTGCAAGGTTTTATCTCCGGCTGTTATTTCGCCCTTTGTCTCTAAAAAAGGCACTATCCCCAGTATGTTGTGCCTCCAGAAAATGGTCTTAGCCCTTATAATATCTTCCTCTCTTAAGTATCTCTTCTGTCCTGAGACGCCTGCCATGCCTTCAACCCCGGGTTCAATAAGTATATTTGCGCCAAACGCCCTCAACTCTCTTGAGACCTTTCCGCTTATCCCGAGGGAAACAGTTATGAGAGATGCAGCCATGGCAGTGCCGACGGCAACAGAGGCAATCATCAAGGCCATGGATTTTTTTTGGTTAAGAAATGACTTTCTTATTATATTGAGGAGCATATATCAAGCCTTAAAGTTTGAACCATCCTAAATATTATACCACTTCAACCGATTCTATCTGCCTAATTTTTTATATATAAGCTGAAGATTATCGTATGCAAGCGCATTGTCAGGATTAATTTTTACAGCAATCTGATATTCCTTTATTGCCTCTTCATAAAGACCCAGTTTTCCGTAAACAACCCCCAGGTCGTTATGAGCAAGATCAAAAAGAGGATTAATTTTTACAGCGGTCTGATATTCCTTTATTGCCTCTTCATAAAGACCTTGCTCTTCATAAGCCATCCCCAGGTTATCATATGCCTCAGCATAATCGGGCTTAAGTTTTACAGCAATTTGATATTTCTTTATTGCCTCTTCATAAAGACCCTTATCTACATAAGCTAATCCTAAGTTATTATGGGTACGGGCCTTATTAGGACTTTTGCCTGCAACGTCTTCCCAAAATCTAATTCTATCCTGCCAGACAGCGTTCCTCTGATAAGCGGCGATGGAGAACACGATAAGTATAGCAGCAAGCAGTAAGACCGTAATGCGTAATGCCTGCCTGTCCGGTAGGCAGGCGTGATGCGTAATGCGTGAAAAAGCATAAAAGACTGCGCTGACAAAGGCGATTATTAACCCAATGCTTGGCAGATATACCCTGTGCTCAAAGATTACATCGGTTATCGGGATAATGCTTGATTCAACGGACAGGGTTATGAAAAACCAAGAGATGCCAAAGGCCGTGATGCGTGAACAGTGAACAGTGAACAGTGAACAACCCCCTTTTATTCCCCCTTTGTCAAAGGGGCCTGCCTGTCCGGTAGGCAGGGATGGAGGGGGATTTTTAGAACAATAAAACATATAAACTCCAAGTCCGAAAATAGACAATAAAAACAGAAATGACAGAAATACATTGGGATTCAGGAATGAAGTGTATATTGGATAATCATAATCAAGATTCTGATTGACAGGTAAAAACAGGAGTCTGATATAAGTGACAATCACCCTGAACTCGGTAAAGAGATAATCCCATCTTGACATACTTGTCCCGGACTTTGTTATTTCATTTAAATCTTCTGCCAGGTTATCCATGCGGTCATTTACGCCCATCAGGCTTAAAGGGATAATCAGCATTGTAAGAAGAAAAGGCAGGAGATAGAGAAACCGTGATGCGTGATGCCTGCCTGTCCGGTAAGCAGGCGCGATGCGTGATGAATAAAAATCCCCCCATCCCCCCTTTGTCAAAGGGGGGTGAGGGGGGATTTTGCGTTCAGTGTTCAGCATAAAAAAACTGAATTCATAAAGCGTGATGATTATCGGCAGGGTAAAGGCTATCTCTTTTGTTTTCATAGCAAGGACAGCAGATACTAAAGAAGCAGTATATAGCAGATAGCAGTTAGCGGTTAGTTTATTACTGACGGCCAACTGCTCACTGCTAATTGCTTCTTCTGAATTCTGACTTCTGAATTCTGACTTCTGTATCCTCCATTTTATGTACAAGACCAGACTCAAGAGATAAAAGAGTGTTGCCAGTGATGTAAACCTCTGGACAATATAAGTGACTGCCTGCGTCTGTAACGGGTGTGCGACAAAGAGCAGGGCGGAAAATAACGCCAGTAGGGAGTAGGAAGTAGGGAATAGTGAGATACCGGCAGTTAGCGGATAGCGGTTAGCAGTTAGTTTATTACTAACCGCCAACTGCTCACTGCTAATTGCTTTCTCTGAATTCTGACCCCTGACCCTGAAAAAGGCTGTTTGCATCGTCAGCACAACCAGCCAGTAAACAAGCAGGGCGTTTAGAAGGTGGATTGTGAGATTAACAATGTGATAGCCGGTGACATCAAGCCCGTGCAGTTGATAATTCAGCATAAAAGTGAAAAAAGTGATAAATCTCGTATGAAAAAAATGTTTTACTTGTTCGTTCATTATAATTGTTTCTAATTTTGAAATATTAATAAAGAACCGGGGGGTGGTAATGGCCGGATTACTAACAATATAATATTCGTCATCAAAAATAAACGGCGAATTAAAGGTGTTAGAGTATATAAATACGCCGGCAAGGACAATTATAAGCAGATGGATAATTAACAACCGCTGTGGCATCTTGCTTGATGTAAACAGGCTGTTTGTTATGCCGTTCATTTTATAAACTACACAATCGTTAATAGGGAATTCTCCACTCTCACCTTGATAAGTGAGGGAGAGTGGGGTTATCTATAAATATAGTCTTATAATACAACATTCAGTATTTACCCGGGTCAAGCGTATGCGCTTTGTTAAAATACCATCCGGACATCTCTCTATGTCCCTTTTGATTGTAAGCGCGGCCAAGATTAAAATATACCTGCGCATTTTCAGTAAACAGCTTCAAGGCATTGTTATAATATTTAATTGCATTGTCATATAATCCTTTTTTAAAATAATAATTGCCTATGCTGGTATGTATCAAAGCCGTATCAATATTATCAACAGGCTGTACGTATTGCGACAAATATAATGAAAAGAAAAGTTCCTTTTCCGCTTTTTCCAGCATACTCAATTCCATATATGCGGTTCCAAGATTGCTGTGTGCCTGTGTATAATCAGGTTTAACCCGTATTGCCTCACGAAAGTTTAAAATAGCGCTGTTAATATCTCCTTTCTCAAAGAAACAGATTCCTATCATATTGTATGCACGCGCATTTGCTGGATTCTTCTTTGCCACATCTGTCCACAAAGTAATAGCATCACGCCATACTGTGTTTCTCTGAAATGTAGCCGTCTGAAGAATTATTATAATTGTAATAAATAGGGGAATAAGAATATTCACAATTTTTTTCCATTTGACTACAAGCCATGAAGTTACAAAAGACAAAAAGGTAGCTACAAAAATTAAAGCGCCTACCGATGGAAGATATACCCTATGCTCAAAAATTACATCTACAATAGGTATAACACTTGATTCAACAGAAAGTGTTATGAAAAACCAGAAAATGCCGAAGGCTGTAAGGCGTAAAAGATAAACCGATTCATGGTTCATAATGCACGATTCAAGATAAAGATTCTTGTTTTGTGTTGTATATCCTGTATCCTGTATCTTGTATCCTGTATCATTGTTTTTTAGCTTTGAACAATAAAAAAGAAAAACTCCAAGTCCGAAAAAAGATAATATAAACAAAAATGACAGGAACACATTTGGGTCAAAAAAAGAATGAGATATAGGATAATCATAATCAATGGTCTGATTAACAGGGAAAAGCAACAAACGCATATATGTCATAATTACCCTTGTTTCTGTTAAAAAATAATCCCATCTTGACAAAGGTCCTGACTTTGCAATTTCTCCTATCCCGGCGACCACAGCCCCGATTGGTTTGTCAGTTTCAATTAAAGTAAAGGGGATAATGAGCATTGTGAGAAAAAAGGGAATAAGAAAGAAAAATCGTGATGTCTGATGCGTGAATAGTGAACAGTGAACAGTGAACAGTGAACAACCCCCTTTTATTCCCCCTTTGTCAAAGGGGGGCAAGGGGGGATTTTGCATTGAGCCTGAAGATTCAGAGTTCTGAGACCTACTGAAAAAGAAAAATTCATAAAGCATAATGATAATCGGGAGGGTGAAGGCAATCTCCTTAGTCGTCATGGCAAGGACAGCAGATACTAAAGAAGCAGTATATAGCAGATAGCGGTTAGCGGTTAGTTTGTTACTGACGGCCAACTGCTCACTGCTAATTGCTTCTTCAGAATTCTGACTTCTGAATTCTGACTTCTGTATCCTCCATTTTATGTACAAGACCAGACTCAAGAGATAAAAGAGTGTTGCAAGTGATGTAAATCTCTGGACAATGTACGTGACTGCCTGAGTCTGTATTGGGTGGGAGACAAAGAGCAGGGCGGAAAATAACGCCAGCAGGGAGTAGGAAGTAGGGAATAGTGAGATACCGGCAGTTAGCGGATAGCGGTTAGCAGTTAGTTCATTACTAACCGCCAACTGCTCACTGCTAATTGCTTTCTCTGAATTCTGACTCCTGACTCCTGACTGCAGCGTTACCAGCACCAGCCAGTAGACAAGCAGGGCGTTTACGATATGAATTGCAAGATTAACAATATGATAGCCAATGACATTTAAACCGTTAATCTTATAGTTTATAGCAAACGTTAAAAGCCCAAACCATCGTGCTCTGTCAGGCGGCCATAAATTACTTAAATCTTTAACCGCAGGGTTATCTACAATGTTAAGGACATCATCAAAATGGAAAGGGACTGTAAAGGTATTGGAATAAGCCAGAACACCCGCTGCAATAACTATAAAAACATGAATTGATGATTTTTGCAGAAGATTTTTATTCTTATTAAAGATAGGCAATAAAATAATCCTTCTATGAAAAAAATTTATGACTGCCCATAAAGATATTATAATCTATCGGCTATAGAAGGGGGCAACAATAGTCTGTCTGCCCCCTTCTATATTTTATCTCTTTTCCAAAGTAGCTAAATCCGGCTGAATCCTAATAAACACCGTTTGGAATAGGATCATAGTTACCGTCATGACAGTTTACTATTTTCTTACCACTACCAATAAATGTCCCTACTATCTTTGAATTGCCGATTCGCATAGCTCCATCTATTGCACCATTAAGAACAGAATTATCAATATTCACATCTCCACCCGCTGCATTTTTTATGCTTTCAGAATTAGAACTCAGTATGCAAGATTGGCATGTTGCATTACCTCCCTGAATATACAACGCAGCACTCCAATAGGGTAAAGGAGCTAAAACCTGAACACTGACATTCTGAAGTGCTAATTGGCCCCACCTCAGGGTAATGCCAGTATATCCATCAGTAATAATATCTATATCTGACATCCTAAAAGTCTCACCTTTTGTAGCAACGCCAAAACCGCCTCCTTTTATATTAATTTTATGTAAAATTATTGTCGTAGCATCAAATGGTTCCCCTATGCCTACCCCACCTTCAACTGATACATTTTCTATAGTTATGTTAAAAAGATCTCGCTCAAGCTGAATAGTTCCTTTGATATTGCAGTCATATATACTTACATTAGTAGAGAAAAATTGAATGTCCCCATCAATGGTTAAATTCTTGAACATCATATATGCGCCTGGTCTAACTGCAGGCCAGAAGTTGCTGATATCTTTGATTATTGAACCGGTGCGGCTTTGTCCGATAATATCTATATAGCTTTTTAAGTGAAAATTATCTCTAAGGACATTTTCTTCGTAAACTCCCGGCATTATGATAACAGCATAGCGATTAGTCGCAGAACTATCTGTAATAGCATTTAATGCATCATTAATTGTATTGAAAGTATTTACTCCATCAGCTAAACCTTTATGCACAATTTTAATGTCGGTGTAGGTACCCAACTTATCAACACCAATAGTTCCTGAAACAATATCTGCGCCTGAATGGCTATGGCTTCCAAGTTTTGTGCCCGAAATTGGACCGGTTATCTTTGCATCTGTCACTGCGCCGTCCACTATCTTGGATGTGGTTACTGCTCCATCGGCAATCTTAGAAGTTGATATCGCGCTGTCGGTTATCTTCTGCGTTGTAACCGCCCCGTCTGCTATTTTGCCTGTTGTCACTGCATTGTCCTGTATATATCCTGTCTTTATTCCGCTTCCGCTGTTTGTATTCTGCCCGCTGGTCCCATCTGCTTCCTTGATATGCTGAGACAAAATAGAATCGTCTTGTATTGCAAAAGCATTTGCGCTAAACAACGCACATACAAATATTACAATTAACATTAAACTCATTTTTCTTTTTTTCATTGCAATTTTCTCCATTGTCTTTAATTGTTAATGAAATTAAAAAACGCATCTGTTTCTTTGGCCGCGTCAAGGTGGAATACCGGAGAAAATACGAAGGGCTTTATTAAACGGTTTCAAGACAAGCCCCCGAGGATAGGTCTTTGAAGTAAAAATGCTTTTAAAGAGAGGACTGACTGACTGACTGACTGACTGACTGACTGACTGACTGACTGAGCAATATTGGGGCGAGGTTAATCAGGACAAAAGTTATAACATGATTCAAAAAAATACATCTTCTCAAAGTTCACCCCTTTGTTTGTAGGACGTGCATTTTTTAGCATATTAGGAACTTTCATGTCAAGGGGCAAACTTTACTTAATCTATTAACGGCCTTTAGTACACCGCTTATATTTTCCCCTGTTTTCACTCCGGAAAAACTATCTCCACCGACGTATGCCCGAATATCTGGAAGCGGTTTGTCTTTACCTTGACATCGCAGGGGTTGCAATGACCGAAAACACCGCACGGGATAAATTCATTGCTTATCTTAAATTCAGGATCCAGGATATGCCCTATAGCCGCCCTTCCCTCATACAGGTCGCTGTGGCATCGGTAAATCTTTCCGGCAGGACCGACAATCAGCTCCGTTGTTCTGCACAGGACCCTCTTTTTAAATTGCCTGTCGCAGGCGCCCGGAAATTTATAAGTGCCGTGCATGCCTCCGTCGTATTCGCCCAAAAACTCCTTGGTCCTGAAATCTATGCCGAGGGACTTGCAGTATTCCTGCGCCCTAAGCACCTCCTGCTCCTGCTTCGGATGCATAACGCCCCATATGCCAATGCTGTAACCTGCCCTCTGGAGTCTCAAGACCTTTTCCACAAGCAGCTCCAGTTTCATTGTCTCCGGATGATAGCTTACACGAATGGAGGCGTACGGCGATTTTCTCTTTATCTTATCAGGATGAACCTTTTTCATAAACTCATCAACATCAAACTGCAGATTAGTCAGAAGGTCCATATTAAGGTCAGGCCTTATATTGTTGACTATATACGCAAGGTCAGGGTGCAGGCTCGGCTCGCCGCCCTGAAGCGTTACCGGCAGGTCATCTCTTGATATAATCCTGTTCAGCCCTTTTACCCAGTCTTCGCCCGACAAATGTCCCTTTTCAAAACTCCCGCCCTCAAACTTGTTAATGCAGTAACTGCATCTTAAGTTGCATGCAAGCGTCAGGAAAACTGCAATGTAATTATAGTTTTCAGGAATTTTTATCGGCTCCATTGCACCTCCCATTTTAAATAATCCGTTAGGTCCAAAACATACCTGTCCATAACTACGTAAAAACTTGAAGGCAGATTAATTAACATCCTTTCATCCGAGAGAATGTTAAGCACATCCTCAATATAGACTTGGTTGCTTGCAATTAAAACAGGAGAAAATCTGTCCGGACTTTTGCGCATCAGATATATTATATCTCTTGCGGCGCTTTCATGGGCATTGAAGCACAGTATGGGCTTACTGCCTGCATAATATTCAGTAATAGGCATTATCTGGGGATAACCCGGAACATAGTTCGGGTCCCAGAATATCTGGAAACCACCGATATCAAAAAAAACAGGTTCATACCTTGTGGGCATAGACTTCAGTTCTCTGGCAAATAACAGCTCGCTTTTCAGCCTTAAACCGCGTGCTAAGTCAGGATTATTAGCCATATGGAAACTGTCCCCGGAAACCTGCGCAGGGTCCATGTCAGGTATGTAATAAACAGGTCTCCTGTCCAGCAGAAAAAAACGATACCCTAAAAAAAGCACTAAGACCGAAGCAACCAGGATATAAGGAAGCAGAAGCTTAAGCCGCAAAGACTTCCCGCTTCCTGTGTCGTGAATGCCTTCCCTGAAGCCCTTCACAAGCGACCAGATAAACCCGCTGATAAGAAGGCTTACTAACGGCAGCATCTGCCTTGCCTCATAAGGCATCCTTGCGCCGTGGGGCAGGACAATTACAAAAGTCAGACCGCACACGAACAGCAAAAACAGCAGCCATAACGAAGGCAGTTCCCTCTTTTCATTCCCCTTAAGAAATAAATAATATAAAGCGTAAAGTAAAAACAGCCCCAATATTAACAACGCCGGGCTGAAGATGTTATTAAAAATCGCATGTACTGTTTCAAATATCACGCTGAAACGGTTCTGTCCAAAATTATATCCCTTGTCAGCTCCGCTTTTAAGCATGAATGTGTCCTTAATGTCAAGAAAGGCGTCATTAAATCCCAGATACCAGACATTCTGTAAAAATTGAAGTGAATGAGCCGTTACAGGCGCCAGCGCATATATGAGATAAATTTTCCATCTAAACCCTTTACGCTCTATGAGATCCCATCCGATTAACCATACGTAAATGAAAAACACTGAATCAAAAGACGACAGTGAAAGGCAGAATTCAGCGAGCCACGCCAAAATCATCCATTTCTTGGCAGCGGCCGGAGATTCCGCACGGGTTGAAAGAACAATTAGAAGCATAAATGCAAACCTCAGCAGGTCGTCAATCGGCTGGTTTGCAATAGTATCGGCATAACCGAGAAATGCCGGAGAACCGCTGTAAAATAGAACTGCAAAAAAAGCAATCCCGTGATTTGTAATTTTTGCAAAGACAATATACATCAATATCAGCGCTGTAACAGAGAAAATTATTGAAAGCATCCTTGCATGAAAGACATCTGTTAAACCCAGCTTAAACAAAACCGCATACGGGATGAGATAACCGGCAGGATAATGCGTGTACCAGAGCCTCGGGCCAATCCTCGGCGAGCTTCCCGGACAGGTGCCATGCGCATGCTGTCTTAACTGAGGGTCATCAAAAAGGCGGATGACCTTTGCATAACCCTGAGGTATAAACAAAAAATAATTGGAAAACCAGCCTGCTTTGTCCCATTGCTTAAGCGACAGCATTGACTGGGCGTCCCCGAAGCCCCAGTCGCTCCAGCGGAATTCATCAGCCGCCCTGACTGAAAGAAATATGAAAAGGCCCAGGAGAAATATGCCGAGGACTATATGCCACCCCTTCATTTTTTTAATGCGGTCAATTATTTTACTCATATATGTTTAAATAAAATTAACATGCTGAGGAGTCCTCTTTACCTTTTTATTAAGAGACGTCTTGCCCTGCTTCAATTCCCACAAAAATTCATTCACCTTATGCTGAAGGCAAAGCGAGCCGCACATGGTCCTTGCATTAAACTTCTCAGACGCTATAAGATTTATTACCTCCCAGTACCTCTCTCCCTTCCAGAGTTCTTTAAAGGAGGTATCAGCAATATTGCCAATATGATACTTTTTGTATTTGTTGTTAAACAGCATGCCGCACGGCGCAACAAGGCCCGAGCCTGAAAACTGCATTATAAACGGAGGACCAAAACACTGCGAATAGCTCCGTTTGCCCCCACTTAATATTTTGGACCACTTAACCTTCACGAGATAATTTTTATCTGAATAAGACTCCGCCTCTTTTAAAATATCCACAAGACCGAAGTATTTTGAATAATCCACGCCGAGGCTTGAGACTTCATCATCACTGCAGTGTTTTATTACAAAATAATCAACTCCAAGCTCCTTGCCGAGTTTTGCCAGAGGGATAATCTGGTCGGCAAACTCCGGCAGTAAAACCATCTGCATGCCGAGAGTAACCTTGAGCTTTCTCCTCTTTTTAATCTCTACGCACTTTTTCATTGTATTGATTACCTTGGTAAACGCCTTTTTCGGGCATCCGTGTATTTGGGCATATCTGTCGGGGTCCGCGGCTGAAACATTAAATCTCAAATAGGTAAGCGCAGGCAGGATTTCCTCAAGCCTTTCATCCTTGAGCAGAAAACCATTGGTCCCCAGCGCCATATCAAGACCGTTCTGTTTACCCCTCAATATGGCGTCATAAATATACGGAGAACATGTGCTTTCTCCGTCGCTTACAAAACTAATTGCCCTGACGCCGATTTCTGCGGCATCATCAAGAAAGCGGAAGATAACATCTTTGGTCATCCTCTTTATATCATTTGCCTGCAATTGTCCATAGCAATAAACACATTTGTATGTGCATGCCCTCGTAAGCGCGCAGTCAATGGTAACAGGGGCAATCCTTTCTCCCCGGAGCCATGCCTCAACACGCTCTTTGTGCCACTGAAGTTTATGCCCGTCTAAAATCAATTCATCCATGGCAAATCAATGGTCAATCAACCTCTTCAACCTGTTTCCACCTTAAAGCAGTCACTGACTTAGGTGATACGGGTTTTCTGCCCCTGTCATTTACATAGACCTCAATAAAGGTTGAGATATAATCGCAAAAAACCCTCCTCAATGATTTAAATGTAGTTGCTTTTGACGCACCCTTTCCCCTCCGGCTTAAGGCGCACGGAATCTCTGCATACAGGTATTTGTTTCTAATGCACTTTATCAGCAGTTCTGTCTGATAAAAAAAACCCCTGCACCTGAGCGTTATATTATTGAATATGCATTTGCGGTACATAACCGTTCCGTTCATGTAATTCAGGGTCATACCAAAGGAAATATTTATAATGCCTCTGTATATTGAAGACAATATCCTGCGGCTTAAGGAGCGCACACTTTTATTGTAAATAAACGGCACTGCTATATCCACATCCTCCATAAGCGGCAGGTATCTCAGTATTTCATGAGCGTCGTTTTCACCGTCGCCTGGAAGCATTACGGCAATCTCTCCGTCTGATTCCTTCATTCCGTCCCAGAAGGACGCCCCGATACCCTGCGGGGATTTATGATGAATTACCTTGAGAAAGGGATATTTTTCAGACAGGGACTCTGCTATTTCCCCTGTCCTGTCAGTACTGCCGTCATTAACAACAACAATCTGCCCTAAAATTTTCAATGCCCCAAAAGAGTCCGCCACATTTTTTACGGCAGACGCGATATTTTCCTGCTCATTCAGCCCGGGCATGACAACACTTATCTTATATGCGCTCATAACATCTCTCTGACAGCCCTGACAATATCGTCAAAGGTCGGATAATACGCCTTTTCAAACACTGAACTTGCAGGAGTCGGCGCCCAAGGAAGACAAATCCTTTTTACAGGAGATTTTAGCCTGTCATAAGCGCTTTCTGACGCAATAGCCGCCACTTCTGCTGAAACACCGCATGTCTTCCAACCGGTGTCAGCCACTACAAGCCTTCCTGTTTTTCTAACTGATTCACTGATAAGCTCAGCATCCAGAGGCTGAATTGAGCGCAGGTCTATAACCTCGGCATTTATGCCCTCCTTCTCAAGCACCTCTGCCGCCCTGAGTGATTCATAAACCATATAAGAAGCGCCGGCGATAGTGACATCAGTTCCCCCTTTCCTGACAATTCCCCTGCCGGGATTAATCACATACATATCCTCAGGCACACCTTCTTTCTGGTCGTAAAGCCATCTGTGTTCAATCACGATTGTCGGGCTGTTTCCTGATATACTGCCAAGCAAAAGCCCCTTTGCATCATAAGGCGAGGCCGGCATTACCACCCTCAGCCCCGGTATGTGTGAAAACAATGCCTGAAGGCTTTGCGAGTGCTGGGCGGCGGAGCCCCAGCCGCGCCCTATAATCGCCCTTACAGTAAGCGGCACCTTCACCCGCCCTCCTGTCATATAGCTCCACTTTGCCGCATGATTTATTATCTGGTCCATGCACATAGGCAAAAAATCAACTCTCATGTGTATAAAAACAGGCCTCAGGCCGGTTATTGCGGCGCCTATTGCAACGCCGGTCATCCCATTCTCCGCAATACCGCAGTCCAGGACTCTTTCTGAGCCAAATTTGTCTTTCAGTCCTGTCGTCGTGCCGAAAACCCCGCCCGGATCGTCTATGCCCTCGCCGATAAGAAAGACATTTTTATCCCTCTGAAGCGCCTGTGAAAGGGCCTCTTTTATCGCCTCTCTGTATGTAATCTTCCTTTTGGCATTGCTTGCAGCGCCGAAATGAACGGGTTTACGGGAATCATCCGCCTGAATTTTTGTCCAGGGCATAAATTTATACCGGTTCCTTAATAAACATGGTCCAGCAGTTTAGCAGGTTCGGGGAAAGGACTTTTCTTTGCAAACTCTATTGACTCCTCTACCTTTTTTTCTATATCGCTTAAATCTTTGTCAAAGACTATTGAGCTTTCAATCAAGTGCCGGGCCAATCTCTCAACAGGGCACTTTTTTATCCATGAGGCGTATTCATCGGCAGGCCTGCACCCTGTCTCAATATCGGGATTTGGGCCTACATGCGCCTTCCACCTGTATGTCTTAAACTCAAGAAGCGTGGGACCTCCGCCTGCCCTTGCCCTCTGCACTGCTTCCTCTGCTATCTTGTATATCTGCGTTACATCATTGCCGTCCACACACCTCCCGGGCATTCCGTAGCCGGCAGCCCTGTCCGCAATATTAACGTCAGGCTGGCGCGCCTTCTGAGGAGAGTTAATTATTTTCACACACAAATATAACAGGCAGTTTCTTTAGTGATGCAAAATTAAGGCTCTCATGAAAGACCCCGTTGTCCACGGCCCCGTCGCCAAAAAATGCCGCAGAAATCCTGTCCTGTTTTTTTATCTTTGATGACAGCGCCGCGCCTACGGCCAGGGGAATGCATCCGCCGACAATTGCCGTTGTGCCCGGAATCCCGTTTTCAGGGTCAGCAAGGTGCATTGAACCGCCAAGCCCCCTGCTGCATCCCGCAGCCTTTCCGTATAATTCAGCGGCTATTGAATTTAAATCCATACCCTTGGCAATGCAATGTCCGTGGGAGCGGTGGGTGCTGAAGATATAATCTTCCTTCCTGAGGTGAATGCACACTCCTGCGGCTATCGCCTCCTGCCCGGTGCAGAGATGGACCGGGCATTTTATCTCCTGTTCAGAGTAAAGACCAGCAATCCTCTCCTCAAACAGCCTTATTGTAAACATCATGATAAAAAGCTGTCTCAGGGTCTCAGCCGGAATGTCTGTCTTAAATGTTTCTATCATATAAAACTCACATGCGCTGACGGGTGCGTAAGCTCCCACAGGTAAAAATTTATCTCATCCATCCTGCAGTTAATCCTGCAGCCTGAAGCGTCCAGCTTAGCATAAACCATCTTCATTAACTGCTTCCGGCGTTCACCGAGCCATATCTCCTGAAAGGTGTTGTTGTAAATATCACCGTATCTGAATTCCTCGTTTCCCAGATAAGCGCTGCATCCCCATACATTGCCCGCTGAATCAATATAAGCCCAAAAAGGCAGTGCAAGACATCTATCATATCCCCTTTTCTGCCTTTTTATTTTTTTCATAGTCCTCTCCCTGAATATCACCCTGAAACTCTCAGTGTCAAACCGTGAAAGCCTCTCCTTTAAATCATCATAGGAGGAATAATCTATATCCTTGTACTGCTGCGTCCGACTCATCTTGTGCTGTGAGTATGGTTTTATCACCAGATAATTAAGCCCTGTTTCCCTCATTCTGCCGGCAAGGGTTTCTGCCTCGCCTGCATTTTCAGGCAGGAGAATCATCTGCGCGCCGAGCGTACAGTTTAAACCCCGGTCCTGCCTGACCTTAACGGCCTCGGCAAGATTCTTTATGACCCTTTCAAAATCATCCGGTTTTGTCTTGTGAACTTTTGCATATGTTTCAGGCGTGCCTGCATTGATGCTGACTTTAATCCAGACAACGCTTCCCAGTATTTTCTCCGAAATGCTCTTTGACAGCAGAACGCCGTTCGTGGTTATCGCCGCATCAATCCCTGCCATTTTTGTATGTACTATAATGTCAGCAATGTCCTTATGAAGAAACGGCTCTCCCTCGCCTCCGTACATAACGCTCTTAACGCCCAGTTTGCCCATCTCATACAGTCTTTCCTTAAGAACATCTGACTTAAGAAACCTCGGCTTGTAACCCATAAAGTCCAATGCACAAAAAATGCACCTATGATTGCAGGAGCCGGAAGGTGAAATTTCTACATAGATTGGATAGATTTCCTCACCTAAAAGCCACCGGGCAACCTCTTTAGGATGGAACATAAGCTTGTGGCTGTCTATCCTGAATTCATCGCCCATCTTTTTATATTCACATAAATAATAAGCCCTTGTCAATTAAGGCATTTCCCGGCTTTTCCCTATAAAGTCCATTACAAAAAAATTGATGTATAAACGCCGAAAATGTTACAGTTTTACATGCTTAAAAAACAATCAGTTCATATTTTGCTGATACTGATACTCGGACTTCTCGCCTATTCCAACACATTTAACGTGCCGTTTCAATTTGATGACAGGGGATACATCGTTGACAATCCCATTATTAAGGATTTTAAATATTTTAAAAATCCTTTTGCATCTGCCAAACTTCATGATTCATTTTATTCCTATTCATTTAAAAACAGATTTATAAGCGATTTTACCTTTGCCCTTAATTACAAAATACATGGACTGAATGTAGCAGGCTACCATGTTGTTAATTTATTAATTCATCTCATAAACGCCCTGCTTGTGTACTGGCTGGTGCTGATGACGCTCAAGTCAGGAGTTAGGAGTCAGGAGTCAGAATTCAGCAGTCAGAATTCAGAGAAAGCAATTAGCAGTGAGCAGTTGGCGGTTAGTAACAAACTAACTGCTAACCGCTATCCGCTAACTGCTGGTATCTCCCTATTTCCTACTTCCTGCTCCCTACTGGCTTTGTTTTCCGCCCTTATCTTTATCTCCCATCCTGTTCAAACCGAAGCGGTCACCTACATCTATCAGAGGTTTACTTCGCTGGCAACGATGTTTTATCTCCTGAGTCTGGTAATGTATGTGAAATGGAGGCTAAAGGCAGAGCAGCAGAGCAGTAGAACAGCAGAACAGCAAGTTAATAAAACTGCTCTTGCGATATTGCGCTGCCGCACTTCTGCGCTGTTGCTCTACTGTGCTGGTTTGCTCTCCGCCGTGCTTGCCATGAAGACTAAGGAAATTGCCTTCACCCTCCCGATAATCATTGTACTTTATGAAATTTTCTTTTTCAGTAAGTCTCAAATTCAACAGTCAACTGTCAACAGTCAACAGTCAACCTCACGTCTTACTTCTTACGTCTCACGGTTTCTCTATCTCCTGCCTTTCTTATTAACCCTGCTCATCATCCCCTTAAGTTACACTGGCATAAATAAATCCGGCGCTGATTTACTGCATGTCGTTGACAAAGCGGCAAGGACCTCCGCCATACCGAGAATAGATTATTTATTCACTCAATTCAGAGTAATCGTCACTTACTTAAGACTCTTGTTTCTGCCGGTCAACCAGAACCTTGATTATGACTATCCAATATATAATTCTTTTCTGAACTCAAATGTGTTTTTGTCGTTTCTGTTTTTATTATCTGTTTTGGGGCTTGGTGTTTATCTTTTTTATTATTCAAAAAAACTTTCATCCTTCAATCTTCATCCTTCAACCTTGCGCTTCACAGCCTTCGGCATTTTCTGGTTTTTCATAACCCTGTCCGTTGAATCAAGCGTCATGCCCCTTGAAGACGTCATTTTTGAACACAGGCTGTATCTGCCGAGCATAGGTTTAATAATCGCCTTTGTCTCCGCCGTTTTTTATTTCTCTTTACGCCTTACACCTTACGCCTCACGCCTTACGCTTTTGACTCTTGCTGCTATACTTATCGTGTTCTCCATCGCCGCTTATCAGAGGAATGCCGTTTGGCAGAATGAGATTGCTCTATGGGAAGACATTGCTAAAAAAAGTCCGGGAAAGGCAAGGGTCCACAGCAATCTCGGGAGTCTCTATATCACCAATGGAATGACTGATAAAGCTGTCTCAGAATTTCAGCAGGCCGTCAGCATTAATCCGGATTATATTGAAGCCCGTAAAAATCTAATCACTGCATATATTAATAAAGAAGCGCTTGACGATGCGCTTGATGAGTTAATTACCTTATCAAATCTTATACCGGGCAATGCAAACATATTTACCCCAATTGGAGGAATATATATAAAAAAAGGAGAGCCTGATAAGGCAATAGAGTATCTCAATCAGGCTTTGCTATTAAATCCTCAGCACATCAATGCACTGACCGATCTCGGCATTGCATATGCATCCAAAGGATGGAATGACAAGGCTGTCAGCACCTTTGATAAAGCAATCGGCATTAACCCTGATTTTGCCTTTGCTTATTACAATCGCGGATTAATTTATGCAAAAAAGAACAATCATCAAAAAGCCATTGCCGATTTTTCCAGGGCATGCGCACTGGGATATAAGGAGGGGTGCATATCTTTAAAAACTACTTCAGACAAAAAACAGGATTAAATAAGGAACCCTGTAGCAAGCTACAGAGAATTAACAAGTTAAAAGCTTATCAACCCTCTTTTTGACTTCTTCAGGCTGAATAAACTCCATGCATGTCTTTTCCTGAGTGCACTTTGAAGAAAGACAGGGAATGCAGGAATAATCCACCTGTGGATATACAACCTCACCCCTGCCGTAGAAATATGTTTCATTAGGGTTTGTAGGTCCGTAAAGCACTACCACCTTTTTCCTGAGCGCAAGGGCAATATGAAGACCGAGGCTGTCGTTAGTTACAAGCAGGCGGCATGAGTTAATCCAATCCATATATTGAGACAGGTTTTCAAGGCCCTGCTGCATTGAGTAAGAATATTTTCCTTCAAGGAGTGCTTTAAGTCTTTCCCAGTATTCCCTGGGCCATGCCTTATTGGGCCACTTAGTGCCAACGGCCCAGTTAAGCCCAACGTCATAAGTTTCTTTGCTCTTTGGTTGATAGCCCAGAATATATTCCTGTCCTTCCCATTTTGCGCCTATGACCTGAAGGAGGAACTCCTGCCAGCTTTCCTTATGCGCCCTCTTCAGCGAGGCGTCCTTGCACATTGAAAATATACATTCACACCTGTCATATGCCTCAGCCTCGCCCTTGTTCTCATCAAACCTGAAACCGTATCTTCTCCAGGCGGTAATTGAGTCTGCAAGGGCGCATAAACCCGGAACCTTCTCAAGGTTTATTACTGTATCAAACTTCTCCCTCTGAAGCTGAAGCACAGTAGTAAGATCATAAATCAGAATCCTTTTGATATAGGGATTGCCCTCAAGCAGAGGATATGCGGCTTCGTCCACAAGCCATGTGACATGGTCCTTGGCAAACGGATAAAGTATCACTGTGGTCCTCAGGACATCGCCCAGACTTGTAGAGCGGCTTATTTCAATATCTATTGTTTCTGAATACCCGAGTTTAATAATCAATACTTTTGCCATTTAATTTCCTCCCTGTTTATGTCCGCCGTTTTCTACTACACTAATGCTTGCGCATGCAGGCTGAAATCCCCTGGCGCAGCCTATCCTAAAATCTTTCAGAGCCTTTGTCTTGTCTCCTAACCATATAAATGCTATGCCGCGGTTGTGGTATGCCATTGCAAAATCCGGATTCAGCTCTATCGCCCTGTCAAAATCAGCGATAGCCTCTTTATAGCGCCCGCTTTGCGAATACGCATTGCCCCTGTCATTGAGTGCGCTGACATTATCCGGGAAAACTGCAAGAATCTTGTTATATTCCTCCAGCGCACTCCTGTAATCTTTATGCTTGGTAAACATGTCACCCTTTTTGAGTATCTCTTCTACATTCAGGGTTACTCCCATTAAAATCTGTTTCGCCATGTCAAAGTCAGCTTCACCCCGCACAGTATCACCGAGCGAATAGTATATCTGCCCCCTGTTCATAAAGGTCTTTGCCATGTTGTTTGGTGTAAAATCAGCCTGCTCCCATGACAGCTTGGCATTGGGGTCGGTAGGGAAATAACTAATTGTCTTTTCTATGTCAGGAAGCGCAAGGTCATACCTGCCAATTTTCCCATAGGCATTCCCCCTGTTATTATACCCCATTGCCTTGTCAGGGGATTTCTTTACCACATCATCCCAGAACATCACTTCATTGGTCCAGACCCTGTTTCTTAAATATGTGCCTACGGACAGTGGTATTACAATAACCATCACAATTGCCGTAAATTTGGCAGGGCTGAACGGCTCCGGCAGAAATTTTTTTGCAAGCCTTATTATTAATACAGACACTGCCGCAAAAAAACCGACACTCGGCAGATAAATACGATGCTCAAATATTATGTCTTTAATAGGAATAAAAGACGATTCAACGGAAAGGGCGACAAAAAACCAAAGTATCCCAAGTGAAACAAGTTTATATTCGGCAGACTGCTCAGGACTTTTGGAATCTGCCTTTCTCCACATATACAGCGCAAATCCTGCAATAGACAAAAGCAGCAGCAATGACAGTATTACACGAAAATCAAAAAATGACAGCGACGGCTTAAAATCATAGACCACTATCTGATTGACAGGCAGAAACAGCAGTCTGATATATGTAAAAATAACCCTGAACTGCGTAAATAGATACTCAAAAGGAGACCTTTCATACAGGTCGTATATTTTATCCTTGCGCGTTATCTCGGCAACCCCTTCTCCGGGATTAATCAGCCCCCATTCAGGGCCGAATATGGAAAGCGGTATGATAACGAGCGTTGCCGCAAAAGGCGCAAGCAGGAAAAACCTCCTTGCCGGATAAGCGGACTTCTTAAATAAAATAAAGTCAAAGAACGCTATCATAAAAGGAATCGTGAATGCTATTTCCTTGGTCCGCATTGCCAGCGCCGCGCTTAACAGGGAAATGCCGTAGCTTGCATAAGCGCTGTTATCATGCTGATTTTTCTCAAGCCTCTCACGCGCAAGCAGGTACAGATAGACGCTCAAGACATAAAATAATGTTGAAAGACATGTAAACCTCTGCGCCGCATATGAAACCGCCTGAGTCTGTATAGGATGCATGAGAAAGATAATACCCGCAAGAAACGCCGCTGCATCACGCCATCTGTCCGCATCTGCGTTCTCAGGGTCTGCAATATTTAAAATCAGCCGTACAAGAAGGAATACAATAACGGCGTTAATGATGTGTATCAACACATTTATGAGGTGATACCAGACGGGGTTTTCGCCTCCGAGGGCATAATTCAATGCAAAGCTCAGATAACCGACCTGCCTCGGGTCGCTCAGATTAAAATAAGAGAGGCTCTGTATTATGGGGTTGCCTAAGATATATTCAGAATCATCAAAAATGAATATGCCGTCAATAATTGCATTTGAATAAATTAGGAGTCCGGTCAGTAAAAATAAAATTACCACTGATAATTTTATATGCCCTTTTATGAAATTAATGATTGCACTCTTATTCATGCTATTGCCCTGCCTCCCGACTTCCTCTGCCAAACACCCCATATCCCTGAGATAACGGCTATTACCATGCCAGGGACAATAAGATAAATCCCGTAATCCCTGACAACAGCTATTTCAACCCACTTTTTTATATCATCAATTGCTATAGTGATGGAGCCTACTGTGGTCTTTTCATCTGCAGACACATATCCATTGAATACTATATCCAGATTCTTTACAACGCGAAGTTTATATAAAGGTCCTTTTTTCTGCCCGGCTGCAGACGCTCCGCCGCCGGTCATTAAACCCTCAGGATAATATCTGAGATAAAATGTATGCGGCAGTGTCAAAAGCCTGAAGGAGTCCTCTGTATCAGGCGGGAAAAGCCTCATTATGGAATACGCATCATTCATTACCTCTCCGGTAGACACTGAGATGCGGCACCTTGGCGCATAGCTGAAATCCTTGATGGAATAAAATG
>JACRGX010000090.1 GCA_016212185.1 Nitrospirota bacterium | reverse complement strand
TCAACCCCTGCTATCCCGCTTACCTCACCGATTTTATAAAAAAGCTTTTCAGGCATTGCTTTCTTCACAGGCAAGGGCTGTATTCAAAAACCGCAGTCTACAGACCTTTATCCGCAGCAGTTTTAAACTGTATGCTCGGTTTAAATGTAATTACTTTTCTCGGAGTAATCTGCAGTTCCGCCCCTGTCTTAGGGTTTCTTCCCTTGCGCGCCTTTTTCTTCCTGACCAGAAATGTTCCGAAACCGGCTATTTTGATGGACTCTCCTTCTGAAAGGATTGCCTTCATTGAATCAAAAAGGGTTTCCAGAATATCCATTGATTCCTTTTTTGAAAGACCGACTTTTTCAAAAATCGTGTCTGCTAAATCCGCCTTTGTCATATTAACCTCCTTGATGGTTTTTTATCTTGTCAAATTTTACCACAGAGAACACAGAGAAAATCACTAAATATATTAATAAGCTTAAATGTTTTTATTTTACTCACCTCGGTGCCCTCAAATTTATTTTCTTTTTAACTGCTCCAGCAGTTTAGATAGAGGACACTGAGTAATTCTCTGTGGACTCTGTGGTTTCATTTTTTTTAGTTTCCGTGAAACTCCGGTTTTTCTTAAATTATAAGAGACATACGCCTGTTGTCAAGAGATAATAGTTTAACAGTATAATTCAATTTTGACAACCTCTATGAGACATGGTCTGAATCTTACGGAGACGGCAATTTTCTCAGCTCCGTTTTTTTTATCTTGCCCGTGGCTGTCTTTGGAAATTCCTCAATAAATATTATCCTTCTCGGCATTTTAAATTGCGCTGCCTTCCCCTTTAAAAATCCTTTCAGTTCATGCTCATTAAGCACTGCGCCGTCCCTCTTTTTTATATAGAGCAGGGGAATTTCAGACCCTTTGCCGTCAGGTATGCCGACCATGGCACACTCCTCAACTGCCTGATTTTTTAATACGAGGTCCTCAACCTCGCGGGGATAGATATTCATTCCGTCAATGATTATAAGGTCTTTTTTCCTGTCAACGATATAGATATATCCGTCCTCATCAATCCTTGCGATGTCTCCGGTGTAAAGCCAGCCGTTTCTCAGCACGGCCTCTGTTTCTTCTTTCTTGTTGAAATACCCCTTCATGACATTAGCCCCTTTGACCGCAAGTTCTCCTGTATTTCCTTTTTCAAGAAACCTGCCGTCTTCTCCGACTGTAATTACTTCAATCCCCGGAAGCGGGGGACCCACAGAGCCTGCCTTTCTCATGCCGTGCAGGGGATTGACGGACACAACAGGCGAGGCCTCGGTAAGTCCGTAGCCTTCAAGAAGCGGCAGGTTAAACCGCTTCTCAAAAGTATTAAGCGTTTCTTCGGGCAATGCCGCCGCGCCTGATACGCATGTCTTTATCTTCAGGAAATATTTAAGTATGTGCTTTAAAAAGGACGGCAGTCTTTTTCTGGCAAGTATGTTGTAAATTGCCGGGACAGCAACAAACAGCGTTATCCTGTCTTTGAAAATACTTTTTAAAACTCTGGAAAATGGTTTTACCGAGGGCAGAAGAACTATACAGGCTCCTGAATACACTGGAACGATTACACATACGGTAAATGTAAATGCATGAAACAGGGGAAGGAATAATAAGACCCTGTCTTTTGATGTGAGGTGCATGACTTTTATGCAAGCCTCTGCATTTGAGAGCAGGTTTTTGTGTGTAAGCATTGCGCCTTTTGGAAAACCCGTTGTGCCGGATGTATATAAAAATACCGCAGTGTCATTCTCATCGGTTATGCTGTTGACTGTTGACTGTTGACTGTTGACTGACATCGGTATTTCATCAAACATCAAAATCCTGATATCAGGCAGGTCATTTTTTATTTTTTCAGCGTGGGATGAGAATTTTTCGCCGTATATCAGAATCCTGCACCCGCAGTCTTTCAGGATATAAGATACCTCTGATGCCGTCAGAAATGTGTTTATGGGGACAACTATGCCGCTTGCCCTGAGTATGGCAAAATAAGAGATGATGTATTCAGGGCAGTTCTCCATGAGTAGTGCAGTGCGGTCTCCTGCATTTAATCCAAGTTTTTTCAGCCCTCCGGCTGTGAGGCTGATTTTTTCATCTGCCTCTGAATATGTGAGTTTCCTCTTTTCAAACCTGATGAATGTCTTGCGGAGATGTTCCTCTGCCCTTTTTGACAGTAAATCGCTCAGTGTCATCATCTTTATTATTGAAAATTATAACACAGGTAAAAAAGTTAAGAGCCCTGCATGATGTTTTGAAAAATAATGTTATGTTATACTTATAAAAAAATTATTGGAGGCAATAAATGGTCAATCCTTCTATCTTCAGGCAGTACGACATACGCGGCGTATGGGAAAAGGATTTAACAAAAGAAGTTGCAGAACTTATAGGCAGGGCCTTTGCCTCTTACCTGCTTAAGTCCATTAACAAAGAACGGGCCAAGGTGAGCGTCGGCAGGGATGCAAGACTGCACTCAGGGATAATTCAGGAGAGCCTTGTCAAAGGATTAAATAACTCGGGAATTGATGTTGTAGACCTTGGCGTATGCCCGACGCCCTTGCAGTATTATTCACTCTTTAAGCTTCCCATAGACGGCGGTATTATGATAACCGGCAGCCACAACCCGCCTGAATTTAACGGCTTTAAACTGAGTGTGGGCAGGGAAACTCTGTTTGGTGATACCATTCAGGCTGTGAAAAAGGTATTGGATGAAAAGGATTTCAGAAGCGGGAAGGGCACGGTTGAAAGCTATCCGGTAATTGACGACTATATAAATTTCATCAAAGATAAATTTCAGAGTCTATCGGGGCTCAGGGTGGTAGTTGACGCAGGCAACGGCGTCGGCGGTCTTGTTGCGCCGAAGCTGTTAAAACTGCTTGGCGCAGAGGTTGTTGAGCTGTATTGCGAGCCTGACGGAAGATTTCCTAATCATCACCCTGACCCTGTGGTTGAAAAAAACATTGCGGACTTGATTGCAAAGGTAAAAGAGGCAAAGGCTCATGCAGGAATAGGCTATGACGGCGATGCGGACAGGATCGGCGCAGTTGACGAAGAGGGTGAAATCATCTGGGGCGACAGGCTGATGATTATCTTTGCAAGGGATATTCTGAAAGAAAATAGGGGAGCAAAAATAATAGGCGAGGTCAAATGCTCTCAGACGCTTTATGACGACATTTCCGCGCACGGCGGGGTTCCCATTATGTGGAAGACAGGACATTCCCTGATAAAAGAGAAGCTTAAAAAAGAACATGCCATGCTTGCCGGAGAGATGAGCGGGCATTTGTTTTTTGCCGATAGGTATTTCGGCTATGATGATGCAATTTATGCAAGCCTCAGGCTTTTGGAAATAATCAAGAAAGCAGGACAGCCCTATAGCACAAAGGCGCTGTTGAAGGACGCGCCCCGCATGACGTCAACCCCGGAGATAAGATTTGACTGCCCGGATGATATAAAGTTTAAGATTGTTGATAAAGCCGTAGAGGCGTTCAGGGAATACCCTTCTGTTACCATTGACGGCATAAGGATTAAATTTGAAGAAGGCTGGGCCTTAATCAGGGCGTCCAACACCCAGCCTGCGCTGGTCCTGAGGTTTGAGGCAAAGAACAATGACCGGCTGAAAGAGATAAAAAGTTTCGTTGAAACGAGGCTCAATAAGATAATAAAAGAAACTTAAAATATTTAAGTAACGGGTATACTGCGCAAGTGTCAGCTAAAGACAGAAAGCTCTGGGGCTATTCTGCGATTTAGTTTAGTTGCTGTACAATTTTCAGTGCAGCAGTTTATCATTAAAGGCACAAGTTATTGCTCTTGATAGAGATTCCAATGAATTTCCTCAATGGGAAAAGATACATTTTGGGTTTGATTTTTATCTCCTTTACTATTCTTTTGACTGTCTGCCTTCCGGATGATTCTTTTGCAAAGCAGGAAACTGTTATAAAAATCGGTGTAGCCTCCATGATTACCCCTATTGATACAGTCAAATATTATCAGGAGATAATTGATTATATCGGTGAGCAGATAAAGCAGCCTGTCCGGATGATTCACAGAAGGACATATGAAGAGATGGATACATTACTTGAAAAAGGTGAGGTTAAGGTTGCATTTATATGTTCTGCCCCCTATGTAGCTGATAAGGAACGGTTTGGTGTTGAACTTCTCGCAGCGCCAAGTGTGAATGGAAGTCCTAAATACAGTTCATATATTATTGTCCACAACAATAGCGCTATTAAATCTTTTCAGGAACTGGAAGGGAAGGTATTTGCTTTCACCGACCCGAGGTCCAACAGCGGCAAGCTGTATCCGGCATATCTTTTAAAGACGATGGGTTTTAAGCCAGAAAGGTTTTTTAAAAAATTTATATATAGTTACAGTCACAATAAATCAGTGGAGATGGTTGCAAAAAAAATTGTTGATGGCGCGGCAGTTGAGAGTATTATTTATGAATATATGCTGAAGAAGGGTTCTCCATATGTAAAGCAAACCAGAGTAATAAAGCGTTCACCGCTGTTTGGTATTCCCCCCGTTGTTGTTACAGGTGATATTGCCCCTGAACTTAAGAGAAAAATAAAAAATGCCTTTTTGAACATGCATAAAACAACGAAGGGAAAGGCAATACTTGACGCTATGATGATTGACGGATTTGTTGATGTTCCCGATACAGACTATGACTCCATAAGGGATATGGAGCGCGCTATCGGAAGTAATTCAAAGGTTACGGGAAAAACGAAAGGCAAGCAGACTGTTTATTTTGGAGTAATTCCGAGAGATAATCCGCGCATTATGTATGAAAAGTATCAGCCCCTTCTTGATTATCTTTCCGCAAAAACGCCTTATACCTATGAACTTGTGCTAAAGAAAAACTATGAGGAAACAGTCAATGCCATTGGCAGCAGGGAGGTGGATGTGGCTTTGCTTGGGCCGCTGACATATTTGGAAGCCCATGCAAAATATGGCGCAATATGCATCCTGAAATCAATAGGGGAAAACGGCAATGCAAGCTATAGAAGCGTTATAATAAAGAAGAAGGGGTCTCCTGCTAAAAGCCCTGCTGAGCTTAAGGGTAAAAGTGTTGCTTTTGCTTCATCTAAATCTACATCAGGTAACCTTATCCCCCGCTATCTTCTTGCTAACTATGGGATACACCTCAGCGACCTCAGCAGCTATGTTAATTTTGATTATCATGATTCTGTGGTAAAGGCGATTCTTAAGGGGCAGTATGATGCCGGAGCTGTAAGAGACTCTGTCGCCAGGAAGTATATGAAGCTCGGAATAGAAATTATTGCCGAGTCTGAACCTATTCCCACCGGCCCGCTTGTCGCAGGTCCCGGAACGGCTTTTTCAGTAATAGAGAATATCAAAAGGGCGCTCCTGGAATTAAACCTTAAAGATAGTGTCGGGCGGAAAGTTCTGGAAAAGCTTGATGAAGATTTTAAGAATGGTTTTACAGAAGCATCCGACATGGATTATACAAATATACGGGCAAAGATTAATGCAGTTCCGCAGACATGCGGAAGAGGTTGTCATCCGAAAATAAGGTTATGAAACCTAATTTTGCTTTTTTCTCCAGGATGGGTCTTCAGTATAAATTTATATTTTTTACCATGATGGCGATTATTTTTGTTATGAGCGTTATAGGATATATGGCAGTTAAGAGGGAAGAAAATATCCTTTATACCGAAGTTGAAAGGCAGGGCAGGCTTCTGGGCGAGACTCTTGCAATTCCCATCATAAATGATCTCATTTATGAAAGGCTTGGTCTTGTTGAAGAGGGCGGCCTTCTTGATAACTATTTATTGGAGATATTCAAAAGACAGGATATTGCGCTGCTTTATATCGCAGTTCTTGATGCGGAGGGCAAGGTATTTTCTCATAATAATATTACTGAGTTTGGGAAAGTTTATACAGACCCGCTGACCCAAAAGGCGCTGATGGTGGATGATACTGTGGTCCAACGGTATTCGGGGGGTAAACACAATGTTTTAGATTTCGGCATTCCTCTTCTAATAGGAAAGAAAAGATGGGGAACTTTGAAATTCGGAATATCCCTTGAAAATGTTGAGCATGAAACTATTGCTACAGTTAAAAGGATAATTATCTTAACAATATTCCTTCTTCTTGCGGGGTTTGCGCTTATACTGCTTCTGAGCAAGCGATTTATAAGTCCCATAACTCAGCTTGCCAGCACAATGGAGAAAACAAGGGGTGATTACCTTGATGTTAAAGTTGACGTAAAGGGGCATGATGAACTTGCTATGCTGGGAGAGAGATTTAACAGTATGATTGAGAGAATAAAACAGGCAAATGAGGAGTTGAAGAAAACCCACGAAAAGCTGGTTCAGTCAGAAAAACTTGCATCCATAGGTATTCTTGCCGCAGGTGTTGCACATGAAATAAACAACCCGCTCGGCGGACTCTTCAATTGCCTTCAGATGCTCAAACAGAATCCGGACAATGCGGAATTCAGAGAACGGTATCTGGACCTTATCAGGGAGGGCCTCGATAGGATAGAAAATACTGTAAACAAACTTTTGTGGATGTCGCGAAAGCCGGAACATGCACCGGTTAGCGTCAATATAAGAAATGCTGTTGACAGCGTTTATTCTTTTGTTGAATATAAACTTAAAAAAGGTAAAATTAACTTTGTTAATGAAGTGCCGGACAATCTGCACCTTGTTATTGACCTGCATGACTTCCAGCAGATGCTTATCAATCTTTTCATTAACTCAATTCACGCTATGAAAACCGGCGGCATTTTGGAAGTTAGGGGGTATCAGGGTAATTCAGCGGTTAAAATAGAGGTGAAAGACAACGGCAGCGGCATTGCAAAGGAAAATATGGGCAGGATATTTGACCCCTTTTTTACCACAAAGCCGACGGCTGAAGGAACAGGCCTCGGCCTTTGGCTGACTTATGAGATAGTCAAAAATTACAACGGAGAGATTTCCGTAGAAAGTGAGATAGGGAAAGGGAGCAGGTTTATCTTGAGCTTTCCAAATGATAAATCCGTATGAAAAACAGCATCCTGTTAATTGAAGATGAAAAACTGATGAGGATAACCCTTGAAGACGCCCTGAAATCAGCAGGCTATGAGGTCACATCTTTTGAGATAGGTATTGAGGCATTAAAGGCCCTGAAAACCAATTCTTTTGATATTGTAGTTACGGACATAAGACTGCCTGATATTGACGGCTTTGATATTGTTAGGGAAATTATCCCGATTAAGGATACACAAGTTATTGTAATGACAGCCTACGGCACGATAAAAGATGCAGTTGAGGCAATGAGATTAGGGGCATTTGATTATATAACCAAGCCGTTTGCCCTGGATGAATTTCTCCTGCTTATTGAGAGGGCGCTGGAAATAAAGAGGCTTAAAGAGGAAAATCTAAGGCTTAAAAAAGACCTTAGCAAGTGTTACTGTTTCCCCAATATTGTAGGTGAAGGCATTGAAATAAAGAAGGTATTTTCCTTGATTGAGAAGGTTGCCGGCTCAGATTCAACCATAGTAATACTCGGAGAAAGCGGAACGGGAAAGGAACTTATAGCAACAACAATTCATTATCAGAGCAAAAGAAAAGATAAGCCTTTGATTAAGGTTAACTGTGCGGCTCTGCCGGAAGGCCTTATAGAGAGTGAGTTGTTCGGACATGAAAAGGGGGCATTCACAGGTGCAATAAAGATGAAACCCGGCAGGTTTGAACTTGCCGACGGCGGTACAATTTTTCTTGATGAGGTCGGCGACCTTCCGCTTTCCACACAGGCAAAGCTTTTAAGAATAATTCAGGAGAGGACATTTGAACGGGTCGGCGGAACCGAAACATTAAATGTGGATATAAGGATAATTGCGGCGACAAATATGGACTTGTCAGAAGAGGTTAAAAAAAGACGTTTCAGGGAAGACCTTTATTATCGTCTGAATGTGATACCGATAACGATTCCTTCTTTAAGGGAGCGGAAGGAGGATATTCCCCTCCTGATTGACTTTTTTTTAAATAAGTTATCACGCAATATCCGTGTTTCAAAGGATGCTATGGATGTACTCCTTGAATATGACTATCCGGGTAATGTAAGAGAACTTGAAAACATAATAGAAAGGGGTGCGACCATCTCTTCTTCAGATACTATTAAAAAGGAGGACCTGCCGGCTTTTGTTCTAAAGAAGGAGAGTAATATCGGCCGGCTGTCTCTGTCGGATATATCGGCAAAGGCGGAGAAAGAATATATCATCAGGGTGTTAAAGAGTGCAAAAGGGAGTAAATCAAGAGCTGCCGAGCTTCTCGGGATAAGCAGAAAGACTCTCTGGGAAAAAATGAATGCATACGGAATTAATTAAAAAGGATTGTTCCTTAATCGTAACAATCCTTATTTTTATCTGCAGAAGTATCTTTTTGTTAACAATTCAGAAGAGTTAAGTCTTTTTGTCTGCTGTAAACTGTTTCTTTTTCGTAACATTCCCCCCTAAAAATATTATTTAAATCCCGTTAGTTACAAATAGCATGAAAGTTGCTTTAAACTAAGCAGGTTTCATCAAAAGAGAGGCGAAAATATGTTTGGAATAGGATTACCGGAAATGGCAGTAATTCTGATAGTTTTATTGTTTATTTTTGGCCCGTCAAGACTGCCGCAAATAGGCAAAAGCCTTGGCGGAGCGATATCAGGATTTAAGAATGCAATCAATGAAGACAAAACACCGGACAAGATAGAGAAATCCTGAGAGCTTTGAAATTTAATGTAAAAAGTTGATAGAGGAGGAGGATTATGAAAAAGGCTTTAATTGTGTGTTTAGTGTTGTTTTTTGCCTCAGCGGCAGCGGCAGCAGAAAAAAATCTTATTGAGTTGCATAAAAATGCGGGAAAGCTCAGCAATAAGGAATGCCTTGCATGCCATGCCAATATTAAAAAAGACATATCGCTTAACAAGAAATTTAAGACATATCACAGAGTCCACCTTGAATCAAAACTTCAAACCCCGAAAGATTGCACTGACTGTCACGAGTCAGTTGATTTAAGGGAGGGGTCTGCCGCTGCATTGAGAAAACAGGTGGACCCGGCTAATTGCGCAGGATGCCACAGCGGCGGGTTGGAAGGCGCAAAAGTATTATTTAAGCAGGAGGAGGGTAAATGAGCGAGAAAAGAGTTATAACACAAGAAGAGAAGGGTCTTTTTGAGCAGGTAACGGGCAAGCAATTCACAAGAAGGTCTTTTCTTAAATGGGCCTCGGCGCTTGCAGGCGCTGCAATTGCAAGCGGCCTTATATGGGATGACAAGTTTGGACTTTTTAGAGAAGCAAGCGCCCAGGAGAAATTATTAAAGGAGGGCGAATGGATTTACAGCAACTGCAATATGTGCGGCGGCCAGTCGGGCATTAAGGTTAAGGTTGTCAACGGCAGGGCAGTGAAGATAGAGGGAATAGCAAATCCTAACAATATAGCAAACATATCCGCAAACTATGAAAAGGCTTTAAGTGAACTTAGCGCTGTATTTAGCGATAAAGATTCAGCAGGGAGAATTTGCGCCAAGGGTAACTCGGGATTGAGGACAGTTTATGACCCTGACAGGCTGAAGACACCAATGGTGCGGGTTGGAGAGAGGGGCGGCGGCAAATGGAAGGCTGTATCATGGGATGAGGCGATTAATCAGGTTGCTGAAAATTTACAGAAAATCAGGGAGAAACACGGAGCAGAAAGCCTTGCATGGTTCAGTGAAGACCATAGCTTTACTCATATCCAAAGTGATTTCTGCAAGATGTACGGTACGCCCAACTACCATAATCATTCCAATCTCTGTGATGTTGCAAGAAAGGCATCTTTCAAACTTGTGATGGGTAATGAACGCCCCCTTGCCGACTTTGAAGACACTTCGTATGCTCTTATATTTGGGTGGAATCTCCTCGGTGCGATGAAGTGGATACACCTGCCGGGCATCTGGAACAGGGGCCGGGCAAAGGGCGCCAAGATGGTTTATATTGACCCTTTTTATAGCCAGACTGCTGCAAAGGCAGATGAGTGGGTTTCCATAAGGCCCGGCACTGACGGCGCCATGGCGCTTGCCATCGGGCATGTATTAATAAAGAAAGATTTTGTAAATAAACCCTTTATTAATGAGTGGTGTATTGGTTTTGATGAATATGCAAAATATGTTGCGGACAAAACCCCTGAATGGGCGGAAAAAATAACCAGCGTATCTGCAAAGACCATTGAAAGAATCGCAACAGAAATAGGTGAGACTGCAAAGGCAGGAAAGCCCGTTATTATTGATACATGGAGCGGTCCAGGACATCATACAAATGCTACACTTGGCGGTTATGCTATTACAATCCTGCCGGCTTTACTTGGCATGATTGATAAACCGGGCACAATGATAGAGCCCAGTAAGAAAGGCAATAAGCATCACGAACTTGAGGTTGATATCCCTTCACTGAAGAAGCCGAGGGTGGACGGCAAAGGGACAAAATATATTCTCGGGCATGGCTCTGGAATCTATGTTGAAACAAGGGAAGTGGTTTTAAACGGAAAGGAGTCAACTCCGGGTTCAGGTGTGCCAAAGGCAGGCATTTTTGTATTTCAGAATTTTATGATGTCTGTGCCTAATACAAAAAAGAATATGGATTTTATGAAAAAGCTGGAATATGTGGTGGTGCAGGATATATTTATGAGCGAGACTGCCGAGATGGCGGATATAGTTATTCCCGGGTCCGTATATCTTGAAAGATATGATTTTACCGGTTATTGGGTAACATGGCCTGTCCTCGGCTTAAGAAGACCGGTAATTAAATCGGTGATTAATGGTATGACAGAGGTTGAGTTCTGGATGGCGGTGATGAGAAAGATGGGTTTAAAGGATAAAAATAATTATTCTCCTGCAGACCTTTCTTATGATGCATTTTATGCCGATGAATACAACCCAACCGCTTTTGCCAAGGAACAGGACTGGGAGACATTTAAGAAGACTACGCTTATCATGAGCGGCAAGACAGAATATGAAAAATTCAGGAAGGAAGTAAAGATGCCTGAAGGCGGCAGTGTTGATGAGAAGACCGGGGTTGTAAAGGAAAAGCCTGACAAAGACGGTAAAGCTAAAGCGGTCGGAGTAAAGATAGGTGATAAAATCTGCAAGGGTTTTGAGACGCCGACAAAGAAGCTTGAACTGACATCGGCATTGCTTAAAAAGAACAATTACAGCGGACTTCCTGAATACAGTGAACCTGAAGACAAGCCGACTGCCGAATTTCCGCTGTACTTGGTCGGCTATAAGCAAAATGAACATACTCACTCGCGAACATTTAACAATGACTACCTGATGGAGATGAAGCCGGATAATCCTTTACTCATGAATTCAGCGACTGCGTCCAGCCTCGGGCTGAAGGACGGAGACGCTGTCTGGATAGAATCTCCTTATGCAAAGGCAAAGGGTACAGTGCAGATAACCGAGAGGATTCATCCCGAGGTAGTAGCCCTTCAGCACGGCTATGGCCATTGGGCATTTGGCAAGGTAGCAAAAGGAAGCCTTAACAAGATTAATAGATGGTCGCCCGCCGGTACTGCAGACGGGCAGTTCTTATCCGGCAAGGCCGAGAAATTTTCAGGGCAGATTGTTGCAAAAGAAATTGGTGTGAAGGTAATAAAGGCAGAGGGGGTGATATAAGTGGCAAAGAATCCGAATCAAATAGGATGGTATTTTAATGAAAACAATTGCATAGCCTGCAGGGCTTGTGAGGCAGGATGCAAGCAGGAGTTTGACCTTCCGATAGGTGTAAGACGCAGAAGGGTGATAATTAAGGAAGAGGGGAAATATCCTGATGTAAAAGTTAGATATATTTCAACTGCGTGTAATCATTGTGAAGAGCCTGCCTGCCTTAAGGCATGTCCTGTCGGCGCATATACTAAGGAGCCTCAGTTCGGCGTTGTCCTGCATGACCAGGAAAAGTGCATAGGCTGCAAACGCTGTGCTGCTGCCTGTCCTTACGGAGCGCCCCAGTTTGATGAGAAAAAGAAAAAGATGGATAAATGTTCACTCTGTTATCACAGGTTGAAGGAAGGACTTCCGCCTGCTTGTGCAAGAACATGCCCCAGTTATGCCTTATGGCATGGTAAAATGTCAGACATTGAGGCTCAGAATACGCCTCCGGAGATATACAGGAGACCACTCAAAGACAAATTGCCCGGATTTGCCGACCCTAAATTAACAGGCCCATCAGTAAAATTTTCAGAGAATAAGTAAAGGAATACGAAAGCGGAGCAGGGTATGCCTGCTCCGCCTTTTCCTTAGAAATATGACTGAAATGACATTGGATTTTCCTGAGATTTTTAATTTACTAAGCACTATGTATTTATGCAAGCCCACGAAAGAGGCATTAGAAAACTGGAAGGTATTGCTTTCAGGGGATGTGCCTGATTTTATGGCGGACCTAAAGAATTCAATTGATAATATAGACCTTAATTCAGAACAGACGCTTGAGGACTTACTGTGGGAATATACAAGACTTTTTATAGGTCCTTATAGGCTTCCCTGCCCGCCGTGGGAGTCTGTATATACTTCATCCAGAAAGCTTATGATGCAGGATGCATACGATGAAGTTCTGAATTTTTATAATGAAGCCGGTCTTGCTGTCAATAACCCTGATATAATGTCTGACCATATAGGGGCAGAACTGAATTTTCTGGCTGTTTTGTTTCAAAGAATTGATAGTGAGCCTGAGAAAATGTTTTATTGTACAAACATAGCAATTAGATTTTTAGATGAGCATATCATAAAATGGGTTCCGACATTTACCCGGGATATGGAAGATGCAGCGGATTCGTTTTTTTATAGAGCATTAGCAATGTCAACAAGGAATTTTATTCATAAATTGCATTGATACTGATGACGTCCCAAATCTATCCCCTGCGCCTTGATTTTTTCCATGTTTTTCGTTCCCTTCCTGAAGTATTTTCTGTATAATGAGATAATAAAAAATACTTAGCTTCCATAATTTGAGAAATACAGCTTGATATTTTCGCTATGCTTGTTAATAATATTAAGCAATGAGTAGAAGCATGAAAAAATCAATTATCCTTCTGCTCATCCTTGCTGTTGCAATTGCTGCAGCAATACTTGTCACAAATAAATATACCTCAACATCTAAATTTTGCGGTACTACCTGCCACATAATGAAAAAGCCTTACGTAACATGGGAAGTGTCCAAACATAAAGAGGTCGCCTGTGTAGAGTGCCATTACGCACCCGGGGAGAAGTACACTGTAAAGGCCAGGATGAAAGGGTTGGCTCAGCTTTTTTCATATCTTTCAACAAGAGAAAAAGAGGTCCGAAAAACTGCAGTAATAAATGACATCAGCTGTTTAGCTTCTGTATGCCACCCTTCTGAAAAATTTGAAACAAAGAAGATTGTGTTTAAAGGGGAAGACGGTGGCAGGGGAGTGCCGTTTGTTCACAAGACACATTTGGAAAAAACAATAGCAGGGCAGAAACTGCACTGTAATACATGCCACCAGCATGTAAGGACAGGCAAGCATTTTCAGGTGCCTAAGCTGGCATGTTATCTTTGTCATTTTAAGAACACGAACTTTAATGAAGGCAGAAGCAAATGTTCCTTATGCCATGAAATACCTACAAAATCACTTCAGAAGGAAGGGAAAAAACCTATTACCCATCAGATGCTTGAAAAAGCAAAGGTGGCATGCAGCGGCTGTCACTGGGAGATTATAGGCGGCAAAGGAGGAATTAAAAAAGAAGACTGCTTCAGCTGTCATGAGTATTCGGCTGATATGCTTGAAAAATCGGCAGACAAGGAATTAATGCATAAGGAGCATGTTGCAGGACACACGGCCCAGTGTTTTAACTGTCATGAGCCTATCAGGCATGGCAAGGTTATAGACTATCTTGAGCCTGCAAGGGAAAACTGCCTTATCTGCCATACATTAGATGAGCATATATATCAGAAGAGGATTTTAATGGGCGAGGCAATGAAGGGGATAGAAAAGACGCCCAGCCCGATGTTTAATGCGCATACGACCTGTGTCGGCTGCCATATTGAAGAAACTGTTGGGAGAAAAGGGGTAAAAATTGTAAAAGGTTCAGCCGTGTCATGTGCGTTATGCCATTCATTGGAATACGAGAAGCTGTTAAAAGATGATATTGCTGTAATACAGAAAGAATTGAAAACAGTCCTGGAACTTGAGAAAAAGGCAGAAGAAACTATTGTAAATTCAAAAGGCAAAATCCCTAATGACAAATTTAAAAAAGCAATGGCAATGTTCAAGGAAGGTCAGTATAAGGTCCGTATTGTTGAATATGGGAATGGGGTGCATAATAAAAAATATGCGATGGCGCTGCTTGACTCTGCATATACAAGCTTTGAGAGGATAATTGATTCTCTTAAATAGACGGACATTTATGATAATGTTTATTAATAGTAATATTTGATATTAATTTTTTGATTGAAGTTGTGCTAAGAGTAGAGTAAATTTTATTAATATCAGACTATAAACGAGGAGGGCGTTATGAGTGAAGACAAGGCATTATCACGTCGCGATTTGCTTAAGACAGGCGGCGCTGCGGCAGCGGCTACTGCTGTTGCGGGAGTTCTACCCATATCGAAGGCCGAAGGCGCAAATGCGGGGCTTCCCCGCTGGGCAATGATTATTGACCTTCGCAAATGTATCGGCTGCAGGGGATGCACTGTCGCCTGCAAGTCGGAGTTTGGCGTTCCGCTCGGCAGGTGGAGCGCAGTTGTCAAACAAATAGAGTCAGGCAAATATCCCAAGGCCAGAAAGGATTTTCTGCCGCGTTTGTGCAATCACTGCTCAGGCGGGAAGGAAGAAGTGCCTCCATGCGTTAAGATATGCCCTCAGTATCCCCTTGATAGAAAAGAGTTTGTAACGCCTGACGGCAAGGTGCACAAATACAGGGACGGAGCCACTTATAAACGTCCGGACGGAATGGTTCTCTTTGATAATTCACAGTGCATAGGATGCGGGAAATGCATTGAGAAATGCCCGTATGGCGTCCGTTACTTTAATCCTTTTGTGACTGCAGGAAAAGATAACACTAAAAACGGTATCGGCAAATGCACATTATGCCAGCACCGTGTTGACAAGGGGCTTATTCCTTCATGTGTAAATACCTGCCAGGGCAGTGCAAGGATATTCGGAGATTTAAATGACCCTGACAGCGAGGTATCAAGGCTTGTCAAAGAATTTAATTTACTGAAGGACAGGGAAAAAACTACACTTCTGCCTCAGGAAAAGACAGAGCCTTATGTATTTTATATTGACCCGAAGAATGTGCTGAAAGCCTACAAAATTAATTCGAAGAAAAAAGAGGCTGAATTTAACGACCAGATAATATAAAGAAGGAGGAGGACATGTTTAAACTTACTCGCCGTAATTTTATGAAATTAGGTGCAGCCAGCGGCGCCCTGCTGGCTGCCGGAGAGGTTTTTAAATCCCGCGCCCTTGCCGGCACATTAGCGCCGGGAGGTAAAGATTTTACACCTTTAACAGGAGTTGAAAGACAGGCAATTCCTTCTTCCTGCTGGCAGTGTGTTACCAGATGTCCGAACATCGGTTATGTAGAGGATGGAAGGTTAGTTAAAATAGAGTCAAACCCTGACTCCATCAGAACAGAAGGCAAAATGTGCGCTAAGGGACAAGGAGGCGTAAACCACTCCAATGACCCTGACAGGATACTTTATCCGATGAAACGCGTTGGCAAACGCGGCGAGGGGAAGTGGAAGAGAATCTCATGGGATGCAGCCCTTGATGAAGTGGCTGTACGCCTGAAAAGACTTCGTGATGAAGGGCATCCGGAGAAATTTAAATTTCACTACGGCAGGATGAAGGCAAGTTCAGAGAAGCTGATAAAAGATGTTTTCCTTGGGACTTACGGCACGGGAACCGTAAGCGGGCACACGACTATTTGCGAAGGTGCCAAATGGGTAGCTCAGGAATTGACATGGGGTAAATCTTATGACAACTGGGATTTTGACAATACCCAATTTGTGCTGAATTTCGGGAGCAATGTACTTGAGGCTCATACCAATCATATCCCGACGGCGCACAGGCTGATAAGGGCGAAGGTTGACAGAGGGATAAAGCTGGTTACCTTTGATGTGAGGCTTTCCAACACAGCGGCTAAGTCGGATGAATGGGTGCCGATTAAACCGGGCACTGACGGCGCGGTTATGCTTGCCATGTGCAGCGTTATAATAAATGAAGGTATTTATGATAAGGAATTCTTGACCTTTGTCAAGGCGGCAAAAAACCCTAATGCCTCAGCGGACGAAAAGATAACTGCACTGAAATCTCACCTTTCCCAATATACTCCTGAGTGGGCGGAGAAGATAAGCGGGGTAAGCGCGGCAAAGATTAAATCCATTGCAGTTGAATTTGCAAAGACAAAACCTGCATGCCTTATAACATACAGGGGCGCGGTGGCTCATTATAACGGAGTTGAAAATGAACGTATTGCGCAGATGCTTTCTGCAATAACAGGAAACATAGACAATCCGGGCGGCAGGTGCAAGGCAGTTGCAGCTTCGTGGAAATTTCCAGCCGGGCCGAAAGATAAGCCGGCGGCAAAGAAATTAAATATCCTTGACGGGTTTAAAGGCGCGGTAGCATATCCGAATCATCATGTGGACCACCAGGTCTTTAAGATGATTAAAGACGGGAAGGAAGGAAGGCCTGAGGTATATATGTGGTACTGCTATGCCCCTGTTTATGCCAATGGCGAGTGTCAGGAGATAATAGATATCTTTAAAGATGAAAGTCTGATTCCTTACACTGTGTGCGTCAATCCGTTCTATGATGAATCGGCGGCATTGGCTGACCTTATTCTGCCCGATACCCCTTATACTGAGAGATGGGATTGGGACGGTGAAGTCTCTCCAATGCAGATTGCCGAATATCAGATCCGACAGCCGTTTATTAAACCGCTGGGTGAGGCAAGAAATTTTGCAGATATAGCCTGTGATCTTGCAAATAAGATGGGTTTTTCCTTAGGATTTAATTCTATGGAGGAATTTGTCAGGCAGTCATGCGACATGACTCCGGAGATAAAGGCAGCCGGCGGGTTTGATTACATGATCAAAAATGGGGTATGGCATGACCCGGCTGCCAAGCCGAAATTTTTCTCATACAAGAAAGAGGTTAAGGAAGAGGATATCAAAAAAGAAGGCGTCATTTTTGATGAAGAGGCACAGGTTTACTGGGAATGGAAGAAATCAAAGGCTGAGAATGAGGAAGACGCTAAGAAGAAAGGCTACACTCATACAAAGGAAGCATGGAAGGGATATGTGGGCCAGAAAATAGGTGATAAAGTTTATGCCGGCTTCAAGCCGGACAGGGTTAACAAGTCAGGTTATCTGGAGCTTTATTCTGTGCTTATGGAGGATAAGAAGTTTAACCCTCTGCCGAGTTATATGCAGGTGCCTGAGCATGAAAAGATGAAACCAAACGAACTGATTCTCACAACATATAAGGTTGCTGTCATAACGCAATCCCGCTCTGCAAACTGCAAATGGTTAAGCGAGATATATCATGACAATCCCGCAAAAATAAACCCTAAGACAGCGGCCATGCTGAAGATTAAAACCGGCGATAAGATTAAGGTTAAATCCGCTATTGGCGAGATTACCACAAAGGCAGAAGTAACAGAGGGAATTGTGCCGGGTATTATAGCAATCTCGCACCATGTAGGGCACTGGGAATACGGGAGGTATGCATCAGGCAAGAAGGCGTCTGTTGAAGGCGGGGCGCATGATAATGACTCGGACCTCAGACTTATGTGGTGGAAGGAACACGGAAAGCATCCTAATTGGATAATACCGAATATTCCCGACCCGATAGGCGGACAGCACCGGGGTATGGATACGGTTGTTACAGTTACAAAGGCATAGCAGGGCATATAGTTTATAACATCTAAAACATCCCCTCTTTTTTGTGGGAGGGGATGTTTTATTAGCCTCCCTTATGGAAAACACAAAAGCTAAAAATATGGCTGAGACGGCAAGGCACAGAAGTAATGTCTATGGCTTATTAGCCATGATTTACAGGGAAGAACCAACAGCGGTTCTGCTTAGGGGAATCACGGATAAAGGATTTTTGTCTGTCCTGTCCAATTTAGGGATTAAATTTGATAAAGGTTTTTTTGATCAGCCTGAAAAAAAACTCCTTGAAGACCTGTCAGTTGAGTTCGCAAGGCTGTTTTTGGGCCCGGGCAGACACATATCTCCCCATGAGTCAGTTCATCATGAAAGGGCTGACGGCGATTGGGGAAGGTTGTGGGGCAGGTCTACAGTAGAGGTTAAGAAGTTTGTTGAATCACTTGGGTTCCAATATAAATCAGACTATAAAGGTCTGCCAGACCATATCAGTGTGGAATTAGAATTTATGCATGAACTTACTAAAAATGAAGCAGATGCTTTGGAGGCAGAAGATATTGAGAGTGCATTAAAGTGCCGAGAGATTGAGAAAAAATTCATTAAAGAACATCTGTTAAAATGGATACCCGCATTTAGCGGTAAAATTATTAATGAAGCAGAGTTGTCATTCTACAGGGAGATGGCAAGACTGACTAAAAGTTTTATTGAGATTGAAAAGACAGAGTGCCTTGAAGGACTTCATTAATCACTGCGTCCCAAATCTATCCCCAGCGCCTTGATTTTCCTGTGGAGGTTGCTTCTTTCTATGTCCATGTCTTCTGCTGTTTTTGAGACATTCCAGTTGTTTTCACTGAGTTTTTTCAGAATGAAATATTTTTCAAACTGCTCCCGCGCCTCTCTCAGCGTCTTATAACCGAGATAATCAGGCTCCGCGCTGCTGAGGGAGGGAAGATCCTTTGAGTCAATGGTTTCAGTGGAGTTCATTATTACAAAACGCTCAATGGTGTTTTTAAGCTCCCTTACATTGCCGGGCCAGTCATAGCTTATCAGGGCGTCAAGTGTTGCCTGACTAATCTTTTTTGCCTTCCTGCCGTATTGCATGGCGAAATTTTTAAGGAAGTGCTCTACCAGAAGCGGGATGTCGTCCTTTCTTTCCTTGAGCGGAGGGACATTTACCGGAATTACGTTCAGCCTGAAATACAGATCTTCCCTGAAGATTGCCTTCTTAATTTCATCCTGCAGGTTTTTGTTTGTTGCCGCAATTATCCTTACATCAACCTTTATGTTTTTGCTTCCTCCGACCCTCTGAAATTCCTGAGTCTCAATCACCCTCAGGAGCTTTGCCTGTGTGGCAAGCGCCATGTCTCCCACTTCATCCAGAAAAAGCGTTCCCTTGTCTGCAAGTTCAAATTTGCCTTTTTTGCGTTCAAAGGCGCCGGTAAAAGAGCCTTTTTCATGACCGAACAGTTCGCTTTCTATAAGTTCATTGGGAATTGCGGCGCAGTTTACCTCTATGAAATCCCTGTCTTTCCTGTCGCTTGATTCGTGCAATGCCCTTGCGACAAGCTCTTTCCCTGTTCCGCTTTCGCCGAATATAAGCACTCTGCCCTGAGAAGACGCCGCCTTTGAAATTTCATCTCTGAGAAGTTTCATTTTCGGATTCTCCCCGATTATCTCCCATCCGCTGGTTCTTAATGCAATATTTTCCTTCTCAAGCCGCTGTTTTTCCAGCGCGCGCCTGACAACAATAAGCACCTTTTCAGTTGCAAGCGGTTTTTCCAGAAAATCATAAGCGCCTAATTTAGTCGCCTGTACTGCGGTATCTATATTGGAATGTCCTGAGATCATTATCACGGATGATTCCTTGCTTGCATCCTTGACGGCCTTAAGGGTTTCTATGCCGTCCATCCCCGGCATCCATACGTCAAGGAATATAACCTCAGGAGAAAATTCCCTGACAGAGTCTAACGCCTGTTCGCCTGAAGATGCGGTTATAACCTCATAGCCTTCATCACCGAGGGTATCGGCAAGGACTTCCCTGATATTTTTTTCATCATCCACCACAAGTATTGTGGCCTTTGCAGCCTGTGTCATTGTCTCTCCATCCCGTGTACAGCGTTTATCGTGTTATAGCGTTTATTGCGCAAGTTTCAAGTCTTATGCAATGGCATGTATGTCCGAAAACTTTAAGGCAACACCTTAATGTCATGCTGCCTCTTTACAAATAGTCCAGGGCAAATACTCAAAACTTTTTGCAGCATGACAGATAATAATCAAAGTTGTATTCTTAAAGTTTTGAGGGCATATATGCCGTTGCTGCTCAGCTTTCAACCTGCAACAGTTGTTCCTCATTTCCTTACAACAGGCAGTTCTATAATAAACTGCGTGCCTTTCGGCTTGTTGTCTTTTACCCTTATGTATCCCCTGTGCCTTGATATTATTTTATCAACGATTGCAAGGCCGAGCCCTGTGCCTTCTTCTTTTGTTGAAAAATAAGGCAGGAAGAGCTTGTCCTTGTCTTCATTTTTTATCCCGATTCCGTCATCTATGACTTCTATTCTGACGCTTTCCAGAGATGGCTCGTAGAATATATTTAACCATATATTTTCTGTTTTTGCATGAATGGCATTGTCTATGAGATTTATCAAGGCCCTTTTTAACTGTTCCTGATCCGCTTCAATCTCAGGCGTGTCCTGAAACGATGTCGTAATATTTACCTCCTTCACGTCTTTGTAGAGGTTTAATATTTCTTCAATTACGGGTTTAATATCAGTCGGCTGGAGGTTCAGCTTGGGCATCTTGCCGAACCTTGAAAATTCATTGACAAGGTTTCGCAGGCTGTTGACCTCATTCACAATAGTTTTTGCCGACCTCCTTAAGACCTCATCAAAATCTCCGGATTTTTCATCCCATTTTTTAAGAAGCCGTTCAGTTGAAAGCTGTATGGGTGTAAGCGGGTTTTTTATTTCATGGGCAATGCGCCGGGCGACTTCCTGCCACGCCAGCGCACGCTGCGCCTTTATGACGTCTGTGATGTCGTCAAAGACGACAAGTATTCCCATAAAATTACCGCCTGCATCTTTCAATGCCGTAATGTAAACCCGCATATTCACGAGTTTGCCCTCTACGTTTGCGTGAATTTCACGCTCTATCGCCCTGAAGTTCTTTTCCCCTAATTGATTTATCATGGAGTTCAGTTCTTCGGATTTGATTTTGCCGAGAATTTCTCTCGGGCTTTTCCCTGTAACAGAGGCGCGGTCTAAATTCAGCATTGAACATGCTGCGTTGTTCAGTGTATAAATCCTGCCTGAGCGTTCAAGGAGTATCACGCCGGTGTTTATATTTTCAATTATCGCCTCCATGCTGAGATATGCCTTGCGGATATCCCCGACCATCTTGTTGAATGAATTAATCAGCAGGCCTATTTCATCGTCCCTTTTTAAATCAATCCTGATATTCAGATCCCCGTCCGCAACATTTTTTGTAGCCTCCACAAGGGACCTAATGGGTATTGTTATGCCTTTTGCAATGCGGAGCGCAATCCAGAGCGCAAGAAAAATAATTACAAGTGTGGTGACTGTGAGAATCAGAAAGTAGATAAACTTCATCGGGGTCTGAAGCGTCCCGATCTGCTGGTATTCGTTGTAAGCCTTTTTGATGGACTCCATTTTCTCCACAATATTTTTAGGAATGGCTGTCTCAACCAGCACCACTCCGGAGACTATACCCCCTTCTCTGACTGGAGATGCCGCCCTGATAATGTCGCCGCTGTTTTTTGATATTATCTCCGTATCGGCAAGTCCCTTAAAGGCGTCGTCAACAAGGCCGGAGCCGTCTGATTGTCTTAGAAAATAAGTTTTATAGTTTCCGGTTTCCCTGTTGACTGCTGTCCTGTTTGCCGCCAATGAATCTGCATAGCTTTGTGCGTTTTTTCTTTCTTTCTGGTAAAAGACTCTGGCAATTGCCATTGAATCGCTTACCGGACCCTGAACCTCAATAGAAAACCATTTATCAATGGTATTGTTTATGAGCTGGTTTGAAAGGATAAAAAGCAGTATTGACGGTATGAAGGTAAGCCCGACAAAGGCAATGACAAGCCTGGTCCTGAACCTTGACCCCATGATTTTCTGTTGTTTTTCATAGTAAAGCGCAGTGAGGTTGCGGATTACGAAAATAATCAGAAGAAGGAGGTAAAGTACAATATTTACCGCAAGAAAAACAATGCCGGTTTTTATTATCAGAGGACCATGCTCAATCCCGAGATATTTAAGCACAAAGCCGGTGATAATTATTGCGAGGATGCTGATGGCAAAAAGGCCTAAAAGCGTCTTGAGCGGTTTCATCGGGGATTCCTCAGAGCCGGGTGTTCCCCAACGACAAATGTCGGGGATTTTTTGGCAAGGCTTGTTTCTATTTCGGGAATGAATAGCATAAAGAAGCCTATGACAGGCGGAATCTCCCTGCTTTTTGATTCAACCACAACCCTGACAAAATATTTGCCCTGCTCAAGCTCTTTGACATTAATGAGGTTAACATCCTTGACCGTAAAGAGCCACTCCTTCAGGTCATTGAATTCTTTAAAGTAGCGTTCCTTAACAACTGTTCCGTCATGAGACGATGTCCTGTACTGCCCCCTCAGGTTGTCATATTTAATGACCTTCTGGATTTTCCTTGCATGTACAAATTCATCAGGCCAGAAATCCCATTCCCTGAAAAGCTCTATGGTAAAGACGATTTCTTTTTCAACCCCTGACTTTATGGCATTCTCTATTTCCTTGATATTGGAAAAACCCGTGCCTATCATGATATTATTGTTTTGTATCTTTATGGCAGGTCCGATGATTTCAGCAGTTGCGGCGGATGCCGTTGAGATTAGATATGCACAGAAAATTAAGGTAAATAATTTTCCGGACTGAAAATTATTTGAAAAATTTACCATTTATTGCCTGACAATGCCTCAAAAATTTATTTTGATTATAACATACTTTACAACCGTGAGGTGTAAGACGTGAAGCGTGATGAGCAAAAGAGAACAGGATGCAGAAGGCATTTAAACGCATAACCCATAACGGTCTTTAAGGAGGTTGTGATGGAAATAAAAACAGTAAGAATTGATGTTCCGGAGGAGTGCAACATCATCCTCGGGCAGACACATTTTATAAAGACAACCGAGGATCTTTATGAGATTATAGCAACGACTGTGCCTCAGGCAAAATTCGGCATCGCCTTTACAGAGGCGTCAGGGCCGTGTCTAATAAGGACAGAGGGCAATGATGCGGGACTGATTGACGTGTGTGTCAAAAACCTTCAGGAAATCGGAGCAGGCCATGTCTTCTGCATTGCACTTAAAGACGCGTTCCCGATAAATGTTCTGAATGCCGTAAAGAACTGCCCTGAAGTCTGCAATATTTATTGTGCGACTGCAAACCCCGTGGAGGTTGTGGCTGCCGAGACAAAGCAGGGCAGGGGGATTATCGGGATCATAGACGGTTTTTCACCGAAAGGTGTTGAGACTGCATCTGATAAAATGCACAGGAAGGAATTTTTAAGGAAGATAGGGTATAAACTGTAATAATAATTGTTTTTTTTGGAGGATTAATGATACCGGAACTTAAATATGATGAAAAGGGGCTTGTCCCGGCAATAATACAGGACGTAGAGGACAACGAAGTTTTGATGCTGGCTTATATGGACAAGACTGCGCTTGAGAGGACGGTAGCAACCGGCAGGACGCATTTTTGGAGCCGTTCAAGGCAGAAATACTGGATGAAGGGCGAGACCTCAGGCAACATTCAGCTTGTGCAGGAGATTCTTTATGACTGTGATGAAGACACGCTTCTTATAAGGGTTGAGCAGATTGGCGAAGGAGCCTGCCACACAGGCAACAGAAGCTGTTTTTACAGAAGCATTGAGGAAGGTTGAGGTATGAAGGACTTGTCCCGACTTATTCGGGATGAAGGATGAGCAACAACAGCATATATGCCCTCAAAACTTTAAGAAAACAACGATGATTATTATCTGTCATGCTGCAAAAAGTTTTAAGTATTTACCCTTAACAATTTGTTCAAAGGCAGCATGACTCTAAGGTGTTGCCTTAAAGTTTTTCAAACATATATGCTGTTGTTTTGAAAACGCTATAACGCTGTAAGCTGTTCGCGGAGGAATGGAATGAGTCTTGGAAGGGACGGGGAGGAGCTTGCGGGAAAGTTTTTAAAAAAGAACGGGTATATGCTCGTTGAAAGAAACTACAAGACGCCTATGGGCGAGATTGATATAATTGCCAGAGACAAAGAAACGCTGGTCTTTTTAGAGGTCAAGACAAGAGAAAGCCTTGAATTCGGCATGCCGTTTGAGGCGGTGAATTATCACAAAAGGCGCAAGATTGCAAAGGTGGCGCTTTCGTATCTCAAGAGATTTAAAGAAACTCCTTCATGCAGGTTTGACGTGCTCAGCATTTATTACAAAGACAGCAAGCCTGAGTTTGAGCTGATTAAGGATGCGTTTGAAGTATAGAATTTTTAACCCTCGCAGTTATTTACAGACCTAAAATAATCAAAGGGGACCCTAAGAGAGAAAAGAATTTATCTTAGGAAATATGGTATTATTTTCACACGGGGCGTAGCGTCCCGACTTGTCGGGAGTAGCGCACACGTTTAATTTTTAGTTTTATTGAAATGACTTCGGGGCGTAGCGCAGTCCGGTAGCGCACACGGTTCGGGACCGTGGGGTCGGAGGTTCAAATCCTCTCGCCCCGACCAATTTAGTTGACAGTTCACAGTTGACAGTTCACAGTATTCAAGATAAAGATGGGATTTAGTTTTGAGAAATTAAGCGTATATAAGAGGGCAGTTGATTTTGCAGGTAAAATTTATAAGATTACTAAAGATTTTCCTGCAAATGAGATATACGGTATTACGTCTCAGATAAGAAGGGCTTCAATTTCGGTTCCTTCTAATATTGCAGAAGGAAGCGGAAGATATCATAAGAAAGATTTTGTCCAATTTCTCAGGATAGCCAGGAGCTCTATTTATGAGTGTATTCCTCTTTTGGAGATAGCTCTTAAGGAAAATTATATTAAGAAATCTATTTTTGATGAATTGACAACTGAATGCAATGAGTTGTCAATGATGGTTAACGGATTAATCAGATCTTTAAAAGCTGACAAATCATAAAACTGTTGTCTTATCTGTCAACGGTTAGCTGATGTCAATAGTTTTCTGTTATCTGTCAACCGTTAACTATGAACGGTTTTCTATGAACTGTTAACTGTCAACTGTTAACTGTTAACTGTTAACTAAGAATGCCCCCTTAGCTCAGTTGGATAGAGCACAGGTTTCCTAAACCTGGTGCCGCAAGTTCGATTCTTGCAGGGGGCACCATTTTTTCTATAACTCCCAAACGCCTATGCCATTACTAAGAGGACATCACCTGATATGCCTGCACTTTTTTAATGGAGAAGGATATGATGAAGCCTTCATAGAAAACCTCACGCATACGCTGAGTCTTGCGGAAAAGGAGATAATCACTGTATCCTCCAGCGCTGATAATGTGTGTGCAAGCTGTCTGCATCTTAAACAGAATGAATGCCGGTATGCGGAGAATGCCGAAGAATCAATCCGGCGGATGGATGCAAAAGCCCTCATGCTTCTCGGACTTTCATATAACGATCAGATTGAATGGGATGCGCTTAAAAACAGGATTCCCGAAATATTTTCCGAGTGGGTTTCTTCATACTGCAAAGAATGCAGTTGGCGCGGAGTATGTGCGAAAGATGCTTTTTACCGGAAGTTGTCAGTGTAATCAGGTCGAAAAAAGAAACATAACATATGGATACTACGTTAATACATCAAAATTGATGTTGACATAGATATGGATTTTACGGTAGAATTATATGAGAATGGGGCAATGAAAAAAACTAATTTTGATTATTATCTTGAGGAGCAATTAAAAGACCCTGTGTTTGCTGAACGCTTTAAGCGTGCCGGAGAAGCATGGGATGTTGCGATACAGATTGCTGCCCTTCGCCGTAAGGCGGGGCTTTCACAAAAAGATTTAGCTAAACTCCTCAAAACCTCTCAGCAGCAGATCAGCAGGCTTGAATCTCCCGGCTATGAAGGCCACTCCCTCAGCATGCTCCGCCGCGTAGCAGAAGCGCTTCACGCACAGGTGCATGTTGTGTTTGAACCTGAAAAAAAAGAGCGCTTGCTGCATGTGGCAGAAGCGCCTGCGGCGTACCATGTCAAACGCAGTAAAAAAGGTTTATGAGTCCGACTCTCTGCAAATTGCCAAATTTCTGATGGGTTTTTGAAATATATTTTTATATATGGCATGATGGAGATATGTTTTATATAATAGTCGGGAAGAAAAATACGGGATGTGGAGCCGGGTTTTACCAAATGTTAATAAGTAAGTCTGACCCCAATGTGCATTTAGCTTGTGCATCTCATGCAAAGTGCAAGTTTTTCCTAACCTGTGATGAGGAGTTGATAAAGTACGCTAAAAAATTGTCCCTTGAGATTAAGGTTATGAATCCAGTAGAATATATAAGAGAGGCTGAATAAATGAAGACAAAGACTGTTGATGATACAGAAATCAAGTTAAAAGGCATTGAGGCATTGAATAAAACTCTGGGGCCTACCGCTGCCCTGAGATTTCTTACGCTTTTACATCACAAGCCTACCGATTATGTGAAGATATCCAGACGCCTTTATGCAGGGCAGACGGTAGAAGATATTTTTGAAAGAGCAAAGAAGCACTGGAAGAAATGAAAGATGAGAGTCTTCTTAAAAGGATAGCAATAGATACAAAGATTATGCTCGGAAAGCCTGTGATAAAGGGAACAAGGCTTACTGTGGAACTTATACTTGAAAAACTTGCCTACGGCGCAACTTATGAGAGCCTCCTTAAAGATTATCCTTTCTTGGCCAATGACGATATAAGAGCAGCGGTTCTTTATGCATCTAAGGCTATTTCTACTGAGGAAGTTTTTGCAGCTTGAAATATCTGTGCTACGCTAATATCTTGGCAGCCGCAGGTCTTAATTCCAATCCATAATCACTCGCTACTTGATGCTTTTCCTAAACCTGGTGCCGCAAGTTCGATTCTTGCAGGGGGCACCATTTTTCTCCGCCGTCCCTAAAAGCCTTCCATAAAACCCCCTATTTCTCTTCCTCAAAAGACTCTCTGATTTTTTTTATCCGCTCTTCGTAGCTTTCAGAAAAATCGTTTTCACCCGGCATAAGCGCCATGGCCTGGTCAAACTGCGTCCGGAACATACCGTAGTGGTCTGTAATCCACTGCATTGATGTTTCAGAGCAGGCTATTGCAGACTGGATGCTCCGCTGCGCTTCATATTCATTCCCTATCTGGGCATAAGCCGTGCCGCGGGCGAAAAAGGCGGCTCCGTAGCCGGAGTTGATTTTTATGGTACTATCAAAATCCTTTATGGCATTTTCATAATCCTCTTTTGCCATATATGATATCCCGCGGTAAAAGTAAGCCCGGAAATTCTGGCTGTTTATGTCAATGACAAAGCTGAAATCCTGCATCGCCTTATCAAACTGCTCCATCCTGAAAGATGCAACACCCCTGCTTAAAAAGGCTATTTCTGTTTTCTCTCCGGCCTCAATGGCTTTTGAAAATGATGCGATGCTTTCTCCATACTTTCCTTCCATGAAGAAGCCTTGTCCTTCCCGGAATAATTCTTTTGCTTCCATTTTTTTCTCCCTTTTTTGATTGGTAGTATGAAAAACAATTCAGAGGATGTCAAGAGGGGAGGTTGAACCTGCCGATTTGCATATGAGCGGAAACCATGTTAAAATTCTTTGTCATTAATATCAATTACCTTTAACAATTACAAAGTGAGGCGTGACAAATGCATAAGGCAAAAAAATTGATGTTAGCATCAACAATTTTAGTTTTGACCTTTATCATTCCGTTAGCAGTGCTTGGGGAGGATGCAAAACCTATTCAAATATTGAAACGTTATGCCGACAAGAAAACAGGGTTTTTTTTTGAATACCCTGAGTTGGCAGGATGGGTGATGCAGGAAACTGCGGATGTAAATGCACCCGGCAGTGTGAGTTTTGTGAACAAAGAAATTAATGCCTCTTTATCCGTAGGTCATATGAAACTGCCTGCGGTCACCCCTGACCTGTCAATTCCGGGAATGCTTGATGCGGCAGTTGCAGATATTTTTGGTTCTTATAAAAAAAACCGTCCGGATGCGAAGCTTCTGTCTTCACGCATTGTCACAAATCCAAACAACAAGGTGAAAGGCGTTGAAATGGTTTATACAGATAAAATTCATGATAATTTGCTGAAGATAAAAGATTCAATATTTTTTAAAGGTACAAACCGCTATAGTGTGACAGCCATTGCCCGGGACAAGGACTTTGACCGTGTTGATAAAGACTTTTTTGCTGTGGTGCTTAAGAGTCTAAGATTTTAGACATCAGCTTACATCATTATCAGCAGGCTCATCATGGCAACAGACCAGATGATGTCAATCGGCAGTTGAATCTCGCAGGTTGAATCAAACAGCAAATCAAGGCGTGCAGGGAATTCATCATCTGCTCTCCATAATATCAGCACAACCGGAATCCCAGGAAGCGGGAAAAGTCTAATTGACGCATCGCCGTATTTGAGCTGTTCCCCTCCAAGTTCAGAGCCTTTTGCAAGAAATCCTTCAATGTTATTCCCGTATTTCTCAGCGAGCGCATTACAGGGCAGGACATGGGTACCTCTGAAAAAAAGCTGGCCGCCTTTCAGATTGACGGGCTTTATCAACTCTCCGGACAGCGGGATGTCTTTTGCGTCTGTCAGATATCTGAGGATTGAAAGGTGTGAAAAATATGCAAGCCTCTGCAGGATAACCTGACTTCCGGGGGCATGGCTGAAAATCTTTTCCTCCTTTGGAGAAATATGGATATCCATGCCCAATGATTTTAAGGTATAAAAAGAAGAGGCATTATCGTAAGCAGCCTGCGCACTTTTGCAGACATCTTCAGGATTGAGTTTTGTGAGGATTTCCCAGCCCTGTTTTTCACCGGAGGACATGCCCTATTTTCCCGCCGCCTTAATCTCCCTTATCATGTTTGTTTCACCGATAAGTATGAGGACGTCTCCTCCTTCAAGCCGTTCATCAGCAGATGGATTGAAAATATATTTTCCCCGTTTTTTTACCGCGACAACGCTAATCCCTCTTTTATCAGGAAGCCCGGATGCCTTCAATGTCTTTCCGGCAAACGGGCATCCGGCATCTACAGTTAAATCCTCCAGCCTGTAAGTTTCATCCGCATGTTTTACCATCATATCAAAAAAACCAACAGCCTCGGGCCGAACCATTGTTGACGCCATCCTGAGACCTCCGATGAATTCCGGCGAGACAACGTCGTCGGCGCCTGCCCTTCGCATCTTTTCATCTGATTCATCTTCCTCTGCCTTTGCAACGATTTTTAAAGATGAATTTATCCCCCTTGCCGTAAGTATTAGGAGGAGGTTTTCTGCGTCAGTGGGGAGCGAGCAGAAAATGCCTTTTGCGTTCGGGGCGTTTGCAGCCTTTAAGACTACACTGCTTGTTGCATCGCCTTTGACAAACAACAATCCCTTTTCAGACAGTTCCCTGCAGATGTCATCATTTGTATCAATGGCAACAAAGTGCCTGCCTGTTTTATGAAGCTCATCAATTATATGCCTTCCAGTTCCGCCTAATCCGCAGACAATATAATGCCCTTTTAGATCAGCGATTTTTTTCTCCATTTTCCGCCTCCTTAATATTTCGCTTAACTCACCTTCTACCAGAAATGCCGTAAAGGTTGATATTCCAAACAGCAGTATGCCCATGCCGAATACAATGAGAAATATCGTAAAAATCCTGCCGTGCTGTGAGAGAGGGTTTACTTCCATGTATCCGACCGATGCAATGGTGATAATCGTCATGTAGAGGGAATCAACAAAGCCCCATCCCTCCATGAACATATAGCCGAGAGTTCCGGCCATAACAACGAAGAAAAGAAGTATGAGTGCGTATAAAAGTCTTTTTATCATTTCTGAATTATAGCAGAAAAAATAAGGTTCTTCAGGGATTCCTGTGGGCACATATCCCTAATATCCGTCATTCCGGCTTGTCCGGAATCGTTCCTGTGACAAATCCTTCAGCAGGGGATTGCTTTCTATGATGGAGTGCTATCTTGCTTTGCCGTCATGCAGTCCTTATTTATATCAGAAAGATTCCGGACAAGCCGGAATGACATCCACAAAACAAGAAGGGGCGCGCGGTTATCCTGCGCACCCCTCTGAGTTTATCCTTTACTGTTCACTGTTAACTGATAACTGTTAACTGTTTCTAAGATGCCTTTTGCATCTCCTTAAATATCTTCAATGTTTTAATTACATCTATCGCACGCTGGAGCTGTAAGTCCTCTTCCTCTGAGGATTCAGCCGCCTCTCCCGGTATTTCCATAAGCTCTTTTTCAGAGTCCTTCGTGATTTCAGGCCCTTTCTTTGTATCGTTCTCAAGGTGTTTCTCAAGGTCTTTTTCCCTTATTACCGGGTGCGCCCTTGTACCTTTTTTGAGCTTTGGTTTTGCGACAATGTCAGGCGTTATCCCTGTGTTTTGTATGGATGTTCCCTTTGGCGTATAATAGCGGGCGACTGTAAGCCTTAAGCCCGAGCCGTCGCTTAAAGGGATAACCGTTTGGACAGAGCCTTTTCCAAAGGTTGTTGCCCCTACGATTACTGCCCTTGACCAGTCCTTAAGCGCGCCTGCAACAATTTCTGATGCGCTGGCGCTGCCTTCATTTACAAGTACTACCATTGGAAGTTCAAAGTGTTCCCTGGAGTTCTTTGTATGATATTCCTTTTTGCTTTCATTCTTCCCTTTTGTATAGACAACAAGCTTGCCGTCAGGAAGGAATTGACCTGCTACATCCACTGACGAGTCCAGAAGCCCGCCGGGATTATTTCTGAGGTCCAGTATCAGGGATTTTACATCGTCCTGCTCCAATTTTTTCAAGGCAGCTCCAAGGTCTGACGCGGTTTGCTCCTGAAACTGAGAGATTTTTATATACCCTATTTTGTCCTCTAACACCTTGCTCTTTACACTGCGGATTTTTATGATGTCTCTTGTGAGGGTGAAGTCTTTAGGCTCAGCCCATTCCATCCGGTAGATGTTTATTGTTACCTGCGTCCCTTTTGGGCCCCTGAGTTTTTTTACTGCATCATCCATGCTCAGGCCCTTTGTTGATTCGCCGTTTATCTTAAGAATCTTATCGCCTGCCTTTATGCCTGCCCTGTCAGCAGGGGTATCTTCAATGGGCGCAACGACAGTAATCATGTCGTCTTTTGTTCCGATTTGTATCCCGAGACCTCCGAACTCTCCCTTTGTCTCAACCTGCATCTCCTTAAAAGCATCCTGAGGCATAAAGGATGAATGCGGGTCCAGCGAATTAAGCATTCCCCTTATTGCCCCGTAGATGAGGTCGTCTTCTTTGACGTCCTCCACATAATTTTTCTTGACCAGTGTAAGCACTTCGGCAAAGACCCTTAATTTTTCGTAATGCCCGCCTTCCATGTTTACCCAGGCAAGACCCCATTGCCCGATTATTGTCCCGGTAATGATAACTGCAAGCATCACCACCCACATGGTGATTGATTTTTTCTTAAACATCGTTAATTTGTTCCTCCATATTCTATGTTAACACCGTGAAACGTGTCCTGTCTATTTCTTTTTTAACCATTGAGCCGGATTAAGCGGCTTGCCTTTATATCTTATCTCAAAATACAGGCTCGGCGTATTGAGAAGTCCGGACTCGCCTACTTTGCCGACCGCCTGCTGCGCCTTTACAGTATCACCGACTTTGTGAAAGATCTCTGAAAGATGCGCATAAAGCGTATGGTAGCCGTCTCCGTGATTAATTATGAGAAGCTGTCCGTAGCCTTTAAACCAGTCTGCATAAACCACTTTTCCGCCGGCTACCGCCCTTGCCGCCTCTCCGGTGCCTGCCTTGATTTCAATCCCATTTTTAAAAACAGGGATGTTGAATTCAGGGTTTTTGTAGCTCCCGAACGGGACGAGTATTTTCCCGTCAATGGGCCATGGAAGCAGCCCTTTGAGCACTGCAAAACCTTTGCCTGTTATGGAAGGCGGCAGTTCTTTTTCTTCAAGCTTTTTAATCAGGTCCATGAGCCTTTTTGAGGACTCCTCAAGTTCCTTGATCATTTTTTCATAAGAACTCCGCTCTTTTTTGACCGATGCAAGCAAAGAGTCTTTTTTGCTGCGCTCTGCCTGCATTTCATCTGTCTTTCTTTTGACCTGATTTTTGTTTATCTCCAATTCTTTTTTCAGGACTTCCATCTGCTGCATTTTTTCATTAAGCTCCTTAATTTCGCTGCTGTAGAGGTCCATTAATTTGCGGTCGTAATAAGCAATAAAATTGATGTACCGGCTTTTTTTAATGAGGTCCTGATAATCTTTTGCCGAAAATAATATGACCGCTATGTCGCCGTGCTGCTGCTTGTAAAGACTCCTCAGTCGCTGCTTTAAAAACTGTTTTCTGCTTTCAAGCTTGCTGCTAAGGATGGTAATATCTCCCCCAAGCTGCCTTATCTTTGTGCGGGTCTGCGCCAGTTGTTTGTCGTAGCGTGCAAGTTCTTCCCTTTTTAGGGCCAGCGCCCTGTCTATTTTTTCAAGCTCTGAAAGAATGGAGCCCTCTTTTTTTATAATCTCCTGTACCTTCTGTTTTTCACTGCTGAGTTTTTTCTGGATCTCCTTGAGCTCATCCTTCGGGTCTTTTGCGAATAAAACTGAGAACTGAGAACTGAGAACCGAGAACGCAATAAGAAAAGCAAGAAAAAATGCTGTCTTCCCGCTATTTCTTATTTCCCATTTTCCATTTCCCATTTTGTTTAATACTTAATTCTGCCGATTGCAAAAAGGCTTCCGATGAGACTCATCAGGGCCCCGCCTAACGGGAGGACAGGGTACGCTGCAGGGGGAAAGAATACTGTAAATGATTTGATTGAAGGTATGAGCTCTGCGGTTCTTGCGGTTGTAACTGCATAAATGCCGAAAAGCGCTAACAGCGCTATTATGCCGCTGGACAAGCCGATAAAAAGCCCTTCTATAAGAAACGGCAGCCTTATAAAACTCCTGCTTGCGCCTAACAGCTTCATTGTATCAATCTCATCAGCCCTTCTGTAAAACAAGATTTTGATAGTGCTGTAGGTAACAAACGCAAGGGCTATCAGTATAATGCCGCCGAAGCTGACGGTCATGACCTTCATCCCCTTTGACAGTGAATCCATGGATGCAAGCCATTTTTCTCCGTACTGCACATCCTCTACTCCAGGGAGCTGTTTCAGGCGCTCCGCCTTTTCTTTTATGCCGGCCGGCGTAAGAGACTCCCTTTTGATTTTAAGCTCAAATGACGAAGGAAGCGGGTTGCTTTCAAATCCCTCAAGCAGGTGCGTTGCGCTGCCTAATGTCTGCCTGAGTTCTTTCAGCGCCTGTTCTTTTGTTATGTAATTAACTGCAGTGATGTCAGTGTCTTTTTTAAAATGGTTTTTTATTAAACCTTCTTCTTCCGCAGTCATATTATCCTTCAGATATACGACAAGGCCGAATCCGCTGGACCAGTTTTTAAGCGTTAGGTCTATATTTAATGTGATGAGCGCAAAGGCGCTTATAATCAGAAGGCCGACGGCAATTGTAAGCACCGTGAGCAGGTTCATCCACTTTTCACTCCAGAAATTCTTAACCGCAGTCTGAAATAAGTAGGTAAGGGTGTTCAATCTGTGGTCTCCTTTTCAATTTTGCCTTCTCTCAGATAGATTACCCTGTGACCGGTGTTTTTAAACAATGCATCATGATGAGTTGCTATAATCAGGGTGGTGCCCCGCAGGTTGATCTCTCTGAAAAGCTTTATGATTGTATCTGCAGTGCCGGGGTCAAGATTGCCCGTAGGTTCATCGGCCAGCAGAACATTGGGTTTTGACACTATGGCCCTTGCTATTGCCGCCATCTGCTGTTCTCCGCCTGAAAGATGGCGCGGAAACTCATGAGCCTTATGCTTCATGCCGATGCTTGAAAGTACGTCATTTACACTTTCTTTTATCTCTTTTGAGTCTATCCCGTGAATCCTGAGGGCCAGCGCTATGTTGTCAAACACGGTAACATTCGGCAGCAGCCTGAAATCCTGAAACACAACGCCGATGGTTCTTCTTAAGAAAGGTACGGCGCCCTGCTTAAGTTTTTCCGTGTCCTGCCCTGCGACAGAGACCGCGCCTTTGTCAGGGCGTTCTGCGGCATAAATCAGCTTAAGCAGAGTTGTCTTTCCGGCTCCGCTCGGGCCAGTGATATAAATGTGTTCGCCTTTTTCAATTGTAAAGGTTATATCCGTAAGTGCGGCCTCGTTGTCATAAAATTTTGAGACCTCGGAGAATTGAATCATTTTCTGAGTCCCTCTCTTGCCGTTTCTGCGATGGCTTCAGGCGTAAGGCTGTAAAGTTTTAATAATTCATCGGGAGCGCCTGAACAGCCGAAGGTATCTTTTATCCCGATCCTTTTTACCGACATGGGATAATTCTCAGAGAGGAATTCGCACACGGCCCCGCCAAGTCCGCCGATAATTGAATGCTCTTCCGCCGTTATGATAAGCCTTGAGTTTTTTGCAGCGTTCAGGATGGTCTTTTCATCAAGCGGTTTTATTGTTGACATATTGATAACGCCTGCGTCAATCCCTTCATTTTTAAGCATCGCCGAAGCCTTAAGCGCAGCATCCACCATGATGCCCGCCGCTATTATATTAACATCTTTTCCCGTATGAAAGGTATATGCCTGTCCCGGATTGAACTTGTAATCAGGGGGCATAATCTGAGGGACTTTTGCCCTTCCGAGCCTGACATAAACAGGGCCGGTAAAGTTCGCAATCACGTTGATTACCGATACAGTCTCAATAGCATCGGCCGGAACGATCACGGTCATATGGGGCAGCGCCCTCATCAGCGCTATGTCTTCAAGCGCCTGATGCGAGGCGCCATCCTCTCCGACAGTTATTCCGCCGTGCGTGGCAACGAGTTTCACATTTGTATTTGAATAGCACACGACTAGCCTTATCTGGTCCCACGCCCTTCCGGTTTCAAATATTGCAAATGTTGATGCAAAAGGGACTTTTCCTGTAATTGCCAGCCCTGCGGCAGTTCCTACCATGTCTTGCTCAGAGACGCCGAGATTAAAAAATCTCTCAGGGAATGCCTTTGCGAATTTCACGGTCTTGGTTGAGCCTGAGAGGTCTGCATCAAGAACTACGATGTCGTTTCGTTTTTTGCCGAGTTCAAGCAGGGTTTCGCCATATGCATCTCTCGTGGCTTTAGACGGTAACACGGTAGTCTTTCCTTCTGAGCTTTGCGGTCTTTCTCCCATTTATCCAATCTCCTTCAGCGCTTTTTCAAGCTCTTCGCGTGACGGCGCAATGCCGTGATACTCCACCTTTCCTTCAAAGAAAGATACCCCTTTGCCTTTTACTGTATGGGCAATTATCACAGTGGGTTTGCCTTTGACTGTTTCAGCTTTGTCCAGCGCGGCAAGTATTTCCTTCATGTTATGTCCGTCAATCTCAATTACATTCCAGCCGAATGCAGTCCATTTGTCATGCACGGGCGCTATTCCCATTACTTTTTCAACGGGCCCGTCTATCTGAAGGCCGTTGTTGTCAACAACAGCGCAGAGATTGTCAATTTTATAATGCGCCGCAGTCATGGCCGCTTCCCATATCTGTCCCTCCTGAATCTCGCCGTCCCCCATAATGCAGTAAACCCGCGCCGGATTTTTATCAAGCCTTAATCCGAGGGCAATGCCGTTAGCCACAGAAAGCCCCTGCCCGAGCGAGCCGGTTGAAATTTCAACCCCCGGAACTGTTTCACAGCACGGGTGTCCCTGAAGCGAGCTGTCAATTTTTCTGAGGGTCAGCAGGGATTCAATGTCAAAATAGCCCGCCTTTGCCAAAATGGAATAGAGCAGGGGGGCGGCGTGTCCTTTTGAGAGGATAAAACGGTCTCTTTCCTTCAATTTTGGATTATCAGGATTAAAGTTCATCTTTGAGAAATAGATTGCAACCGCTACATCGGCGGCTGACAGCGAGCCTCCGGTGTGACCCGAGCCTGCCTCAGTCAGCATTCTGAGGATGTAGGTCCTTATCTCTCTTGCAATGCCTTCAAGCGCCTTAATATCTCTGATTTTTCCTGCTGTAGCGTGAGTCATTAGCGATTAAACTCCTTATGAGTGGAATTAAACAACAAAAACAATTATAAAACGATGAGGCAATTATTAGCAATAGGGCGATGGATTTGTTTAGCTAAAACCTGTTTGTAAACACCTTTAGCTCTTCCAGTTTTTTTAAAGCTGCGCCTGAATCTATTGCGTGAGACGCCTTTTTTACAGCGTCTGAAAAGTTTTTGGCTACATCGCCGGTTATCAGCGCCGCCGCTGTGTTCATCAGGATGATATCCCTTTTCGGTCCTTTTTCACCGTTCAGTATATCAATGGTTATCTTTGAATTTTCTTCAGACGTGCCCCCGAGCAAATCTTCTTTCATCGCCCTTGAAAGCCCTAAATCCTCAGGCGCTATGTAATATGTATCAACCCTGTTGTTTTTTAATTCAGATATTTTTGTCCTGTCTGTGATTGTTATTTCATCAAGTCCGTCTTCGCCGTGAACGACAAATGCGTGTATTGTTCCGAGATTCCCGAGCACCTCTGCAATCGGCTTTGTGAGTTCGCCGCTAAAAACCCCGAGAACCTGTCTTTTGGCATTGGCAGGATTTGTAAGGGGACCCAGTATATTGAATATAGTTCTTATGCCCATTTCTTTCCGGGGTCCTATGGCATATTTCATTGCAGGGTGAAACAGCGGGGCAAATAAAAATCCAAAGCCTGTGGCCTTTAGGCATTCCTCCACTTTTTCAGGCTTGAGGTCTATTTTTACGCCTAAGGCCTCAAGCACATCCGCGCTTCCCGAACGGCTTGAGACCGAGCGGTTGCCGTGCTTTGCCACAGGCACGCCGCAGGCCGCCGTAATCAGGGCGGTAGTGGTTGAGATATTAAAGGTGTGAGCCATGTCACCGCCTGTGCCGCAGGTATCAACAGTGAATTCAGGCGCATTTATCCTTACCGCCTTTTCACGCATGACCTTTGCCGCGCCGGTAATCTCCTGAACTGTTTCGCCTTTTATCCGCAAGGCTGTAAGAAAAGAGGCAATCTGTGCATCAGATGCATTGCCCTCCATGATGTCTTTCATTGCCCCGATCATTTCTTTCTCAGAAAGGTCTATGCCTTCAACAAGGATTTTAATGGCTTCTTTAATCATGGCGTCTCCTTAAAATTCCGTTATGGTTTTAAACAAGTTATTTTAACACAATATATCCTGTCAAGCGGAAAATTAAGCATAAATTTGACATAAAATAATCTTGACAATTCTAATGAGGATATGATATTAAATGTGTTAGTTTGCAGGACTTAATAACCTGAGATATGATTTTGGAAGGAGGTGAATATACAATGAAGAAACTTATGGCATTATTGTTCTCCATGTTATTAATTGCGGCCTTAGCGCTTACAATAGGTTGCAAGAAACCAGAGGAACCGGCACCGGCACCGGCACAGGAACAGCCGGCACCGGCACCAGCGCCAGAACCAGCACCAGCACCGGCACAGCCAGCAAAGTAACATTTTCAAACAATGGAGGGGCAGGGGAGCATTTCCTGCCCCTTGCTTTTTTGCTTGCAATGTGATAATCTTATAAAGTTTACGACGGAGTCTTTTATACTGAAAGAGTGGGTCTTCCCACTCTTTTATTTTTGTAAAAAAGATGGATATTGATAAGTTAAAAGCGAGAGTAAGAGAAATTACCGCCCCTGTACTGTCTGACATGGGGGTTGAACTGGATGATATGGAACTTATGAAGATGGGGAGCAAATTTCTTTTGCGGATATTTATTGACAAAGAAGGCGGGGTTACTATTGACGACTGCGCAAAGGCAAGCCGTGAAATAGAGGCGCAGCTTGACGTGCAGGACCCTATGCCTGCTTCATATATACTGGAGGTGTCGTCTCCCGGGCTTGACAGGCCTCTCAGGAAGCCGGGTGATTTTAGGAGATTTTCAGGAAAGACTGTCAGAATCGTTACGTCAACGGCGATTGAGAATCAGACATTTTTTATCGGTGAAATATCCGGGGCGGGAAACACCGGAGTAGAACTGCTTCTGCCAAAGGGCCGGGTGGTAACCATCCCATATGAAAATATTTCCAGAGCAAGGCTGGAGGTGAAGGTTTAACATATGAGCCGTGAACTGATTAACATTATTGAACAGATGAGCAAGGAAAAAGGAATCTCAAAGGAGTCTCTTATTGAGAACCTTGAGACTGCACTTTTGTCTGCGGCGCGCAAAAAGTACGGCTTAAATATAAATTTGAATATCAAGATTACCCCAAATACAGGAGACATATCTTTAACCGCATTCAAAAAAATTGTCCAGAAGGTCGCAAATCCAAACGAAGAAATGTCGCTTGCCGAGGCAAAAAAGGTAGACCCTGCAAAAAATATAGGTGATGAAATAGAATCTCCGGTGGCGCTCTTTGACTTTGGAAGGATTGCGGCCCAGACGGCAAAACAGGTGCTTTTTCAGAAGGTCAGGGAGGCTGAGAGAGGCGCTATCTTTGATGAATACAAGGATAAAATAGGACAGATTATAAGCGGTGTTGTAATAAGGAAGGAAAAGGGCTGTTATTTTGTTGCGCTCGGCAGGGCTGAGGCGACGCTCCCCATAAAGGAGGCAATACCCACAGAGACGCTTAAAAGGGGTGAGACGATCAGGGCGTACATTGAGGACGTCAGAATTACCCCTAAGGGCCCTGTAATTTTATTGTCAAGGACTCACCCCAACTTCGTCGGCGAGCTTTTCAAAATGGAGATACCCGAGATTTATGAGGGGCTTGTTACCATTAAGAATATTGTCAGGGAGGCAGGCGACAGAACGAAATTAACCGTGTCCTCAAAGAACCAGCAGATTGACCCTGTAGGAGCCTGTGTAGGGATTAAGGGGACAAGGGTGCAGTCCATTGTCAGGGAGCTTAAAGGTGAGAGGATTGACATAATACCATGGACCGACGACCCGAGGGTGCTTATAGCAAAGGCGCTGAGTCCGGCAAGCGTGGAAAGAATAGGGATAAATGAAGAGGAAAAATCCGCAATGGTTGTTGTCAACGACCAGCAGCTTTCGGTAGCCATCGGGAAGAAAGGGCAAAACGTTAGGCTTGCGATGAAGCTTACCGGCTGGGATATTGATATAATCAGCAATACCGAGTATGACAAGATGAAGGCAGAAGAATTACAGGCAGTAGAAATAGAGGCGCCTGTTAAAGAGAAAAAGCGCAAAGAAAACCGGACCTCATAAAAAGGCGATTTACCACAGAGAAGGCTGAGAAAATATTCATTGTAAATTTATCATTGAAAATTTAGCAGTTAAAATTTGCAGTTTGAAATGATAATTGATAATTTTGCAATAAAAAAATTATCCGCGCTGGTCAATAAATCTTACTCTGCCGATACCCCTGTGCAATATGTAAAGGGAGTGGGTCCCAAGAGGGCGCTGCTCCTTGCAAGGCTTGGGATCAAAACGCTGGAAGATATTATTTATTACTTCCCCTGGCGTTACGAAGACAGGAAAAATCTGAAGAAAATATCCTGCCTCGCCTTCGGGCATGCCGAGACGGTGTTAGCCGAAGTTGTATCCTCTGAAGTTATTACCACCCCCCGGAAAAGAATGAAGATATTTGAGCTTCTGGTAAAGGATGACACAGGCTGTCTTAAGTGCAAGTGGTTTAACCAGCCCTATATGAAAAAATATTTTGATAAGGGGCAAAAGATAATCTTAAGCGGCGTTGTGAAAGGAGGTTCATTTGCAGGAATTGGTTTTGAGATGGATAATCCTGATTTTGAACACGTTGAAAATGATGACACGCATATACACACCTCAAGGATTGTGCCTGTATATAAATCCACCGAAGGCTTTACGCAGAAACAATTAAGGACCTTGATGTTTAACGCAGTAAATTCCCACCTTGCTGTTGTTGAAGATTTTATGCCTCAGGATATGCTTCAGAAAAACGGCCTGATGTCTTTGCCCCGCGCAGTTAAAGAGGCGCATTTTCCCGAGGACTTTTCAGATGCAGACGCGCTTAATAAAGGTTTAAGCCCGGCGCACAGACGGCTTGTGTTTGATGAATTTTTCCTGCTTGAATTAGGGCTGGCCCTTACAAAAAAGAAAGAGGTTTATGAAAAGGGGATAAGTTTCAGGTGTGAAGGGACGCTGGCAGGGGAGTTTTTTAAAAGCCTCCCCTTTAAACTTACCGGCGCTCAAAAGAGGGCGCTTGATGAAATAAAAACTGATATGCAGAAACCTTTGCCTATGAACAGGCTTCTTCACGGTGATGTCGGCTGCGGTAAGACTGTTATTGCTTTGGCTTCCATGCTGACTGCCGTGGAATCAGGCTATCAGGCATGCCTTATGGCTCCAACTGAAATTCTTGCAGAACAGCATTTTATAAATATACATAAAATGATTGAGCCTCTCGGCATAAAGTCTGCGCTTCTGACCTCAAGCACTAAATCAGGTCCTTTTGACGATATTTCAGTCGGAGCAACGCAGATTGTCATAGGCACCCATTCGCTTATTCAGGAGCGTGTGGCATTTAAAAACCTCGGGCTCGCAATAATTGACGAACAGCATAAATTCGGCGTGGTCCAGAGGGCCAGCCTCCGCAAAAAAGGGTTTAACCCTGACATCATTATCATGACTGCAACGCCGATTCCGAGGACGCTTGCGCTTACATTGTACGGAGACCTTGATATATCTGTGATAGACGAACTCCCGTCAGGCAGGAAACCGGTTATTACAAAGGTCTTTTTCCCGGGCCAGAAAGAACAGATTTATTCCCGTATAAACACCGAGCTTGCCAAAGGACGTCAGGTTTATATAGTGTATCCTCTGATTGAGGAGTCGGAAAAACTGGACCTTAAAAGCGCCATTGACGGCGCTGAGGCATTTAAAAAAATTTTCCCGGACAGGAGAATAGGGCTTATCCACGGCAGGATAAAACAGGAGGAGCGGGAAGGCCTTATGGCTTCTTTCAAGTCCGGAGATATTGATATGCTTGTATCCACTACGGTAATAGAGGTCGGCGTGGATGTGCCTAATGCATCGCTTATGCTTATTGTGCATGCAGAAAGGTTCGGGCTTGCACAGCTTCACCAATTGAGGGGAAGGATAGGCAGGGGCAGTTATGAATCCTATTGCATGCTGATGGCATATCCGCCATTTAGCGAAGATGCAAAGAGGCGGCTCAAGGTGATGGAGTCAACAGGCGACGGTTTTAAGATTGCCGAAGAAGACCTCTTAATCAGGGGGCCCGGGGAATTTTTCGGAACAAAACAGGCCGGGCTGCCTGATTTAAAGATTGCCAGTATAATAAGGGATATTGCCGTTCTTGAGGCATCAAGGAAAGAGGCCTTTGTCCTTGCTGATTCCGACTCGTATTTAAAAAATTATCCGTTGCTTAAAAAAAGACTGCAGAAAAAGTGGATGGGGAAGCTGGAATTGGTGAAAAGTTGAGAAGGAGACAATATAACGGCATATATATCTTCAAAACTTTAAAAATGCAACGATGATTATTATCTGTCATGCTGCAAAAAATTTTAAGTATTTGCTCTGAACCATAAAAAAAGGCAGCATGACATTAAGGTGTTGCCTTAAAGTTTCTCAGACACATATGCTGTTATATTAAGAACAGGATACAGGAAAGGAGGTTTTATGATTGACAGGGTAAGGAAAAACCTTAACGAAGGTGTAAAGAGCGTAAAATGGGTTGCCACCTTTCTTGCCGACAGGCTCAAGGCCGAGACCTCTATGGCGCAATTGCTGTATGCAAGCAGTAAGCTTGAGGCAAAGGTCGAGGATCTTTGCAGGGATATCGGCAGGAGGGTGCTGGAGCTGAAAGAAAAAGAGGAAAAGGCAGTGCTCAAGGATTTTATCATCCTTCAGTCAATTGAGGAGATAAAAAAACTCAGGGAACAGATAGATGATTATAAAAATAAGGCTCAGGACCTGAGCAAGCCGCAGGAATGAAGACATTACTCAGGTTTTTCTGACGTAAATCTCCTCTGCAATCGGCGAGTCTATAGCTAATGTCGTTTCTTCTATCTCCAGCACAAACGGCGGTCCTTTTTGTTTTAATCTGATAATACTGCCCGGCACTATCCCCAGAGATGCAAGACGCTCAAGCCTTAAGCTTTTATCTTTTTTGGAAAGGGTTATGTAAACAATCCTTGCCTCAGAGCCGACCTCAAGGTCTTTTAACTGGATGACAAGCGGCTTTACCTCGCGGCTGTATTTGAAACAGCACTCTCCCTTTGGAATCGGTTTGCCGTGCGGGCATGTCGGAGGATGTCCCAAAAAGGCGCATACGCTGTCAGTGACTGCCGGGGAAAGAAAATGCTCAACCTCGCAAGCAGTGTGTTCGCTTTCTTCCATGCTTACTTCAAGAACATCATGGAAAAGCCTTTCTGCCAGGCGGTGCCTTCTGGTTAGATCACTGGCCCGGCTCTCGCCTTTTTCCTTTAACTCAATCGTGTCTCCGGAGACGTGTATCAAATCAGCCTTTTCCATTTTCCTGATGACTTCAGGCGTTTTTTTATCATCAAGATTTTTGATGACATCGGAATAACTCTTTGAGCCTTTCTCCCTTAAGGACCATAAAAGCTCAAGTATTTCATCTGTCAGTTTCTTGCTCATGAATTATCCCCCTTTACCAGACACCTTCAATCTTTGTCTTGCAATTAAAGCACGCGCCGTCTTTCATCTTATTCTCTTTAATATAAAACCCAAGGCGTTCAATAAGCAATTCTTTACAGGATGGGCAATGAGTATTCTCTCCGCCTTCGCCCGGCACATTCCCTTCATATACATATTTAAGTCCGGCTTCAAAACCTATCTTTCTTGCCCGCCTGAGTGTTTCTACAGGAGTCCGCGGTGTATCAAGCATCTTGTATGTAGGATAAAACTGGCTTACATGCCAGGGGATTGATGCATCAACGGACTTGATGAACCCTGCTATCCATCTTAATGTTTCTTCAGAATCATTATGCCCCGGAATGATAAGCGTGGTTATCTCAACCCAGACGCCGGAGTCCTCCATTAATTTTATTGTATCAAGGACCGGCTGAAGTTTTGCGCCGCAGATTTTTTTGTAAAATTTGTCATCGCCTTTAAGGTCAATATTATTTGCATCAAGATAAGGGGCGATTGCCCTTGCCGCTTCCACACCTGTATAGCCGTTGCTTACAAAGACGTTTTTAATTCCTTTATCATGCGCAATTCCGGCGCAGTCATATGCAAACTCAAAAAATATAGTCGGTTCTGTATAAGTATATGAAATGCTTTTACAGCCTGCTCCTATAGCTGCGTCAACTATTTCTTCAGGAGTAACGGCTTCCCCGGGTATTTCATGTTTGGCGTCTGGAATTCGGTTTTCGGCATCTGAGTTTTTTTTATCTTTTAACTCATAACTCTTAACTTTTAACTTATAACTGTTTTTAGGGTACTGTGAAATATCATAGTTCTGGCAGTGCATGCATCTGAAATTACATCCGACTGTTGCGATTGAAAAAGACTTTGAGGCCGGGTGAAAGTGGAACAGAGGTTTTTTCTCAATAGGGTCTATGTTCATTGAAATGATTTTTCCATAGACCAGGCTGTAAAGCGCGCCTCCTTTATTTTCCCTGACGCCGCAAATACCGCGCCTGCCGTCAGATATAACGCAGTGATGGGCGCAGAGAAAACACTGCACTTTCCCGTCTTTAAGTTTTTTGTAAAACATTGCCTCTTTCATAGGTAATATTATATCACACGGTATCAGGGTATACGATGCACGACTTGTCCGCCTATGACGGATTGAACAATAACGGCATATATACCTTCAAAACTTTAAGAATGCAATCAAGATTATTATCAGTCATGCTGCAAAAAGTTTTAAGTATTTAACCCGGACTATTTGTAAAAAGGCAGCATGACATTAAGGTGTTGCCTTAAAGTTTTTCAAGCACATATGCCGTTATCCTGCATCTGATTTAAGATTGTTTACTATTTAGCAACAAAAGTATCCCTATTGGCAACAACTAAATTGTTTACAAAAAGTGTTTGTCCGTTCTTTTTTTGCATTTTTTTCTTGACAATGTAAAAATAATGTTATATAAATAATATTAGAGAAAGAATGTTAGAGAAACTTTTTACATCAGGAATAAGAGCAGACATTATGTCTTTGCTTTTTAACAGTCCTGAAGAAAAATTTTATGTCAGGGAGATTGCAAGGCTGGTAAGAAAAAATCCGTCAGGCGTTAAGAGAGAACTGGACAAGCTGGAAAAGATGGGGCTTGTTATGAGTGAAAAGGAAGGCAATCTAAAATATTTTAAGGTCAACAAAGACTCTCCTCCTTTTCCAGAGCTGAAAGGATTGATTGCAAAGTCCCTCGGGCTTCCCGGAGCCCTTAAATCAACGCTCAGAGTTTCTTCGGTAAAGACTGCTTTTATTTACGGGCCTTATGCGGAAGGCTCGGATGTCCCCTCAATAAATCTGTTTATTGTCTGCGATTCCAATAATCTTAAGAATAATCTCAGCGAGGTTGAAAAACGTTTTGGCAGGGAATTGCACTATACCGTTATGAATGAAATGGACTACAAGACGAAGAAAAGAAAGGGCGATGCGCGTTTAAAAAAACTTTTGAATGCAAAAAAAATTTTATTGCTTGGAAGATTATAGACTTATCCCGGTAAACCCGGGATATGAAAGGGGGTGAGTAGGAATGGCCGCCAAGAAGAAAGCTGCTGCTAAGAAGAAAACAGCAAAGAAGAAGAAAAAATAACTTTTGCAGTTGAGTTGTTTTTAGGGCAGCTGCATCCTGAAATAACAGGATGCAGCTGCCCTTCTTTTTTGATTAGGGTGTTGCCCTTAAAGTTTCTCAGGCACATATGCCGTTATTGAGTTGGAATTTGGCGGAATGGCTTATATTTATACGGACGCGACGAGCGCTGATGAAGAAGGAGAGATATGCGGCTCTGAGACTATTTCCCAGGCGTCTTTAAATGAAAGAAGCTTTTTTATAAATTTTATATTTAGGGCATGTCCTGCCTTGTTTGCGATTATATGGCCGTAAATCGGCAGTCCGAGCAATGATATATCGCCTATTGCATCAAGGATTTTATGACGCACAAATTCGTTCTTGAATCTTAGTTTGTTTTTGTTGATTAGTCCGTTTTCCCCGAGAACAAGCGCATTTTCCAGCGAGCCGCCCCGCGCCAATCCCTTAGACCGGAGGAAATTTACGTCCTTCAGAAATCCGTAGGTCCTTGCAGGCGCAAGCTCTTTGATGAAGTTTGTGCCGGTTATATCAATGCTCATTTTCTGTTCTCCGAAGGCGGGGTGTTTGTGATGAACACGGTATGTCACCTTGGTGCCTTCATACGGCATGACTGCAATCTGGCAGAACTCCTCTTCAATTGAAAAAGGTTTTATAATTCTTAGGCATGAAATCTTCTTTGCCTGCTTTGCTATGCCTGTCTCAGTTATCTTTTGTGTAAAGACAAAGGCGCTGCCGTCCATTATCGGGACTTCAGAGCCGTCAAGTTCAACATAAAGATTATCTATATTAAGACCGGCTAATGCGGACAGGAGGTGCTCAACCGTTCCCACCCGTACGCCGTTAAAGCCTAAATTAGTGGCAAATATCGTGTCTACTACGGAATTTACACAGGCCTTTATCTCTGCATTACCCTTGTCTGTCCTGATGAAAATTATGCCTGTGTCCCGCGGCGCGGGCTTAAGCCGCATGTTAATCATTCTGCCTGTGTGAAGTCCTATGCCGCTTACCGTGACTTCCTGTTTTAATGTATGTTGATAGCGCATTATGAATATATTAAAGCAAATTAAGTACCAGAGAGCTTTTCCTTTAAAATCAAGCAGATAATATTGCGAGGTGTATCATAAACACATCTATTAGTATCTATTTTGCATAACATTAATTAACAGCGGCAGTTAAACAAAGGCTCTAAACGGTTCCTCCGACAACTATTTCCGGTATTCTGACTGTGGGCATAGCATCAGAAACAGGGACTCCCTGCATATCTTTTCCGCAGGTCCCGATTGCGAAGCCAAGATCGCTGCCGACCATATCTATGGATTTTAAGATTTCAGGACCGTTGCCGATAAGGGTAGCGCCCCTTACTGGTTCTCCAAGCATACCTTTTTCTATCAAATATCCTTCTGAAACTTCAAAGACAAATTCACCAGTGGCGGTATTGACCTGCCCTCCGCCCATCTTTTTGACAAAAAAACCTTTTTCAACAGACTTTATTATTTCTTCAGGAATACTGCTGCCCGGGGCTATGAACGTATTGGTCATTCTCGGAATAGGCCTGTGTTTGTAAGATTCACGCCGGCCGTTGCCTGATGAAGGCTTTTTATCTTTCAGAGACGTCAGCCGGTCATACATATATCCGGTGAGCACCCCTTTTTCAACAAGTATGGTGCGTTGGGACGGCGACCCCTCGTCATCAAACCTGAAAGAGCCTCTTTTACTGGGCAGGGTTGAGTCATCTATTACTGTAATCAAGGGTGATGCCACAAGCTCGCCTGCCTTATTTGAAAAAATCGACAGTCCCTGCTGTACAAGATCGGCTTCAAGTCCGTGTCCTATCGCCTCATGTATCATAGTGCCGCCTGCCATTGAAGAAATTATAACCGGCATCCTTCCTCCCTGAGCTTTTTTTGCGCTTAACATTGCAACTGCCTTTTGCGCAGCACTGCGCGCCATTTCATCAAAGGGAGTTTCATCAAATAGTTCAAAGCCTGTCAGTCCGCCGACCGGTTCATATGCTGTCTGAAGGACGCTGTTTTTTTCGGCAACGACATGTATGACGCCGAGCGTGTGAATACGGTTGTCTTCAGCGATTACGCCATCTGATGAGGCAACACAGATGTCCTGCGAGGAGTCCTTATAAATTACTGACACCTGCTTGATTTCAGAGCCTGCGCTTCGGGCGGTTTTGTTGGCCTTTTCTATGAGGTGAATTTTTTTGTCAATGACAACATCCTCTGGTTTTAATTTTATGGTAAAGTCTACCGGAGGTTTTATTTTTCTAAGGTCAACGGTTACAGCTCTGTCTTTATTCAACGCCGCTTTGCTTACTGCGGCGGTAAGTTCGTACAGGGCCTCTTCTGAAAAGTCATTGCCGTATGCATAGGCGGATTTTTCGCCGATGATGACCCGTATGCCTATTCCAGAATCAAGGCCTGTGACAAGCTTTTCAACCTTGTCATCCTCAATCTGGATGAAAGTAGAGCGGGTATGCTCTATAAAAACATCGGCATAATCCCCGCCCTTTGAAAGGGCTTTTTTAATAAGCTTTGATAAAAGCTCGTAAGATACCGTGTTCAAGGTTTGCCTCCTGGAAAAAATTCATTGTAAATTTATCATTTTAAATTTGCATTTTGAAATGATAATTGATAATTTTGCAATGGAAAAAACTCTGTGCCCTCTGTGGTTTCATGTTTCTTATCTGCTTCTTCATAAAATTTTGACATTACTGGAATTTTCTGTAAACTAATAAGTATCGCATAATACTAATGCCCACACATGCTGTCATTCCCGCGAAGGCGGGAATCCAGTATTTTTTTTCTGGATTCCGTGTCAAGCACGGAATGACAAAAGTAATAGTATTATAGCATTTTACTAATGCCCGGGAGGGAAAGGACTGACAATGTCAAAAGCAGTTGCGCTATATTCTGGAGGGCTGGACAGCACGCTTGCCATCCTTGCTGTCATGAGGCAGGGGATTGAAGTAACCGCCGTTACCTTTCTCACCCATTTCGGCTGTGATATCTCTGACAGGTCGTCATGCTCAAAAGACCCGTTTTCTGCGGCTGAGAAATTCGGATTCAAGGTCAAGCTCCACCATTTAGCAGATAAGTTCATTGAGATTGTTAAAAACCCGAGATTCGGGCACGGCAAAAACATGAATCCCTGCATTGACTGCAGGATATTAATGCTTAAAGAGGCAAGCGAGTTGATGCGCCTGACAGGGGCTGACTTCATAATTACCGGCGAAGTGTTAGGGCAGAGGCCGATGAGCCAGAAGAAAACCAACTTCCCTATGATTGACAAGACAGCAGATGTCAGGGGATATGTGCTGAGGCCCCTCAGCGCAAAACTGCTGGATATTACAATTCCGGAGCAGAAGGGGATTGTCAGCAGGGACCTGTTTTATGATTTTAACGGGCGCTCAAGAAAACCGCAGATGGCGCTTGCAAAGGAATTCGGACTTACAGAGTATCCGGCGCCTGCGGGCGGCTGTCTCCTGACCGAGCCGAACTATTCATTCAGGCTGAAAGAACTGCTTGCTTATAAAAAAGACCCGGAGTTAAAAGACATAAATCTTTTAAGGATAGGAAGACATTTCAGGGTTTCGCCTGAATGCAAGATTATTGTCGGAAGAGATAAAAATGAAAATGAAGCCATTTTATCGCTTGCAGGCGCAGAGGAGTATGTATTGCAGGTGGAAGGATACGGAAGCCCGGTGACTATTATTTCCGGCATTGCAGGTGATGAAACATTGACATCGGCAGCGTCTTTATGCGCAAGATATTCAGACGCAAGACACCTGACAGAGGTTGATGTGGCAGTTTCAATCGGGAGTGAAAGGTTTTATCTTAAAGTGCTGCCTGTAAATAATGCAATTGCGGGGCTGTACAGGATTGAAATGAATCCTCAAGAGGTGCTTCTTAAAAGCAGATGACTGTCAGGGATTGATTCCGCAGCAATTTCTATAGTACTTGTCATTTCAGACTTTCTTTCTGCTTTTTCTGCACGTACATCAGTCTTTCTGCTTCGTACAGAAGTTTATCAAGAGAGACTGGGTTTTCAGGGTCATATTTTGCAATGCCTGTGCTTAATAACGGCTTATAACCACGGTGGTGTTTTGAATTGTAAGTCTCAATGGCTTTCTGCAGGCGCTCGGAGATTGTCTCAAAATTTTCATAAGGAGTTCCGGCATAAAAGACTACAAATTCATCCCCGCCGATTCGGGCGATAATATCAGACTCCCTGAAGGTTTCTTTGAGTATATCCGCAGTTTCCGCCAGCGCACGGTCGCCCTCCTGATGCCCCCATGTATCATTAATCCACTTGAGATTATCCAGATCAACATAAAGCATGAAGGCCTCTTTCTTCTGCCGGGCGGCTATCTTTAACTGATAGTCCATTAATGTAAAAAAACCTCTGCGGTTAAGGAGTCCGGTAAGTTCGTCGGTAAAGGACTGCGTCCGCAGTTTTTCTTCAAGCTGTCTGAGCCGGATTATATCGGAACAGGTCTGCTTATATAGATAGAAAACAGATATCCCGACAACGACAATTAATGATATGACTGAATAAGTAATCTGTTTTAACGAGGAATAATTAAAGGATATTCCTATCAATGATGACAGGGAAGCAACCAGAATTAAGACAACTATGATTATGCGCAGGTTCATTCTTTATGTATAGAGAAATTATAGCAGATTATACGGATAAAGCAAGAAATTAGATTAGCTATAACCTGACAGGAACTCCTTTTGCTCTGAGATATTCCTTTGCCTCTTTTATCGTGTATTCCCTGTAATGGAAAATTGAGGCGGCAAGCGCCGCATCAGCCTTTCCGTCCACAAGCCCTTCGTAAATGTGCTGAAGCGTTCCGACGCCGCCTGATGCAATCACCGGTATTGATACAGTTTCTGAAATGGTCCGTGTGAGCTCAATGTCAAAGCCGTTCTTTGTCCCGTCCCGGTCCATGCTCGTAAGCAGGATTTCTCCTGCGCCGAGCTCCTCCATTTTCTTGGCCCATTTAACGGCGTCAATAAGACGCATCTTCCTGCCGCCATGCGTTGAGATAGCCCAGATTCCGCCGTTGCCCCCCCTTGATAAGGGCGGAATGTCAAGCCGCACCTCTTTTAAAAACGGATCGCTGAACCAGTGTTCTTCAGGGGCATCGCCTAATCTGGTAACGACCCTTTTTGCGTCAATGGCAACGACAATACACTGGCTGCCGAATCTTTCAGAAGCCTTTTTTACAAAATAAGGGTCATGGACAGCAGTTGTATTAACTGAGACCTTGTCACAGCCTGAATTAAGAAGGTCTCTTATGTCCTCAAGGTTTTTAATTCCTCCGCCTACGGTGAGAGGCATGAAGACATCATCTGCCGTCTTCGCAACGACATCAAGGATGATTTTCCGCTTTTCATGTGAGGCAGTGATGTCAAGGAACACAAGCTCGTCAGCGCCCTGTTCGTCATAGAATTTTGCATTCTCAACAGGGTCTCCTGCGTCCTGAAGGTTCTGAAAGCTTACGCCCTTCACAACCCTTCCGTTCTTTACGTCAAGACATGGAATTATTCGTTTAGCTAACATTTTCCCCCATAAAACATAACATTGCAAAATGCAAAATTAACAATTATCATTTTAAATTTATTTTTTGTTTTTTGCAGTAACAATGCTTTTTGCAATAATAGCACATAGTTCTTCAACTTCTTTTAAAAGTGGGTCAACACGTTGTGGAACTAAAATCTGAGCATGGAAAATAATTTTTAACCAAAAACGAGTTTCCTTTAATTCCTTTAACACAATACCTAACTTATGAACAAAATCGGCCCGTGACTCTGCTCCGCATGCTTCTTCATAATTAGATCCGGGGGATGTACCGGACCGCAAAATCTGCCCGGCAATATGTCTTCCTACATTTGTTTTAGGTAATGAATTAACAAGCTTAATTATTCTTACAGTGAAATCGAGTAACCGTTCTGTTAATTGGTTGCTGTTATTCATACTTTTTGCATTATTGTTAAATGCTAATTTTGCAATGCTAATTTTGCAATGCTAATTGCATCCTTAAGTTCAAGCGTCCCTTCATAGAGCGCCTTTCCCGTAATAACTCCCCAGAGGTTCTTTATCTGCATCAGATTTTTAATGTCGTTAATCGTTGACACTCCGCCTGAAGCAATGACAGGTATTTTAATTGCATCAGCCATTTTTGCCATTGCATCAAGATTAGGACCTGAAAGCATCCCATCCCTTGCAATGTCAGTGTAAATAATCCCTGCGGCGCCGTCAGCCTCCATCTTTCTTGCAAATTCAACGGCATCCCACTCTGTTATCTCCACCCACCCTTTGACAGCGGCTTTGCCGTCTCTTGCGTCAACTCCCACAAGCACTTTACCATGAAATTTTTCACAGGCTTTTTTAATCATATCACGTTTGTTAATAGCAGAGGTTCCGATTATGACCCTGTCAATGCCGAGGTTAATCAGTTTTTCTATATTTTCAATATCTCTTATCCCGCCTCCAAGCTCAATGGGAATCCTTATTGCCTTTCTTATTTCCATGATTACATCAAGATTTTTCTGTGTGCCTGTAAAAGCGCCGTCAAGGTCCACTACATGCAGTAATTCAGCCCCCATGTTGGCCCAGTGCTTAGCTATGGAAGCAGGGTCTTCAGAGTAAACAGTGACAGCCTCCTTTTTCCCCTGAAGAAGCCTCACGCACTTGCCGTCTTTTAAATCTATTGCCGGTATAATTATCATCGATTGAGTATATCAGACAAAGCGTTTTCAGGCAAACTCTTCCATTTCCTCTTCTGTTTTTTCTTTGTCCGTCTTTCTGTCGTAGCCTTTTTTGCCTTTTTTGGTTTCATGCGCGTGTGCGCCCTTGAGCCTGAGCACCGCCTCAAGGGGCAGGCGGGGTTTTTTTATCTTTTTCTTTTTTGCCCTTGTTTTTGACATGAAACGGCCTTTCAAGTATTATAACTCAATATGCGGAAAATCAGGCTTACGCAAAAAGTAAAAGCAGGCGGCTGAGCAGGTAAATTAGGTCCGGCGGATCTAAGAAAAATACTTTCAAACCTGCATGAGGATAAGGACAGACGGGTAATTGTCGGACCCGGTGACGACGCCGGGGTATGCCTTTTTGAGGGCGGTGCCATAGTTGAGACAGTGGATGTCATCACGCCGCTTGTTGACGACCCCTATACATTCGGCGCCATAAGCGCCGCCAATTCAATGAGCGATGTTTATGCTATGGGCGGAACGCCTGTTACGGCTCTGGCAATTCTCGGGTTTTCATCCTGCGATTACGGGCATTCGGTTATAAAAGAACTTCTTGAAGGCGCGCAGGCAAAGATTAAGGAAGCAGGCGCAGCATTAATCGGAGGTCACAGCATTGAAGATGCTGAATTCAAATTCGGACTTTCTGTCACAGGCCGGGTTGATAAAAATAAAATCCTAAGGGCAGGCGGTGCAGTTCCGGGAGATATTCTTATCCTTACAAAACCCCTCGGCACAGGCATCCTTGCCTCTGCATTTAAACGTAAGGCAATTAATGATAAAGACTTAAAGAAGGCGATTGTTTCAATGCTTACACTTAACGGCACTGCGTCAAAGGCTGCGTTGGCGGCAGGCGCTCATGCCGCAACGGACATTACCGGCTTTGGCTTGATAGGGCATGCCTTAAATATGGTTAAAGACTCCAAGACTGATTTTGTTTTTTATCACGATAAAATTCCGGTAATGGAAAAGGTGAAAAACCTTGCCGCTTCAGGCATTGCGCCCAAGGGCGCGCATAATAACTTAAAATTTTTCAGCGATAAAATTACTTTTCCGAAAAATTTTTCAAACGCTGAAAAATTAATCCTCTCCGACCCCCAGACCTCAGGCGGACTTCTGATTGCCGTGCCTCAAAAGGGAATAAATAAATTCAGGCAATTTGCGCAAAGAAAAAACATGCCCTATTGGGAGATTGGAAATGTTGTGAAGGGCAGGGGAAGGATTGTGGTTGAAGGATGAAGGTTCAGGGATGAAAGATGAAGGATGAAAGCATATATGCCTGAGAAACTTTAAGGCAACACCTTAAAGTCATGCTGCCTTTTTTTATGACAAGGCAAATACTTAAAACTTTTTGCAGCATGACAGATAATAATCATTGTTGTTTTCTTAAAGATTTGAAGGTATGTATGCTTTATCCTCTAATAAGAGGAGTTAAGGGGTGTGTTTTCTATGGCGGCAGTTATTCCTTCAGAAACTTCTGCATGTTCTGTATTCATCTTCTGCGGATTTATAATCCAGATTGCGCCGAAGGCCTTTTCCTGATATACCTTTGCAAGCCCGAGCCTGATAACCTCAAGCAGGGCTATGAAGGTCACAATGAGGGTCATCCTTGCAAAACTGCCTTCAAAAAGGTCTTCAAACTTTATGCCGTAGTCGGTTGTGAGTTTTTCCATTATAAAGTTTATCTTGTCTGCAACGGTCAGGGACTCTCTTGTTATCTCCATGGTCTCCGGAGGCGCTTTGGATAAAAGGCTTTTAAAGGCCGTTATCAGGTCAAAGAGGCTTACTTCAAAAAGCATGGGCTCAAATTCAGGCTCAAACTCTCCCTCTGAGGGCGGCGCTTTGTGAAAAATATTTCTCCAGATATTTTCCTGCTCCCTTAGGTTTGACGAAGCATCTTTAAATGACCGGTATTCAAGGAGCCTTCTGACAAGCTCTGTCCGTGGGTCTTCAATCTGTTCATCCTGCGGAGTTTCTTCAGGCGGCAGAAGTAGACGCGACTTTATATGAATCAGGGTTGCCGCCATTACAATAAACTCCCCGGCAATCTCAAGATTAAGCTCTTTCATCAGTTCAAGATATTCTATGTATTGATGTGTTATCTGTACGATGGGGATGTCGTAGATATCAATTTTGTTTTCTTTTATCAGGTGAAGCAGTAAATCAAGCGGTCCCTCAAAGGCAGGGAGTTTAAAATGCAGGCTGTTGTCAGAATTAATCTGCGGTAAATCTGTCTCAGTAACCTCTGGCATTGCGAATATTATAACAGGTTTTCAGAATTTATACAGGGAAAAAACAGGGGTTTTGTGATAAGATAGGCTACTGGGAAATGCAAGAACGACTTCAGAAAATCCTTTCAAAATCCGGCATTGCTTCAAGGAGGAATGCTGAGGAGATGATACTTGAGGGCCGGGTCAAGGTCAACGGCAGGATTGCCGTCTTGGGAACAAAGGCTGACTTTGAAAAAGACCATATTAAGGTTGACGGCAAGCTTATCAGAAGGTTTGAGCCGAAGGTTTATATTGTTTTTAACAAACCTGAAAAATGCATAACCTCCTTGTATGACCCTGAGGGAAGGCCTACTGTTAAGGACTTTTTAAAAGGTGTAAAGGTAAAGGTATATCCTGTCGGAAGGCTTGATTATGATTCTGAAGGGCTTCTTCTTCTTACTAACGACGGAGAGCTTGCAAATGCCGTTTTACATCCGAAAGGTGAAATACCCAAGACGTATCTTGTGAAGGTTGAAGGCATCCTTGACGATGAGGACATAAGGAAACTGGAGAAAGGGGTAAAATTAAAAGACGGCTTGACTGCCCCGGCAAAGATAAGGAAGATAAGAAAGGCGGAGGTTAACTCGTGGCTGGAGATTACGATACACGAGGGTAGAAACAGGCAGGTCAGGCGTATGTTTGAGAAAATAGGTCATGAGATTTTAAAACTCAGGAGGATAAGGATTAACGGCATTGAGCTTGAGAAACTTCCATCAGGCTGTTACCGTCATCTTACCGATGAAGAGGTTTGGAAACTTAAAAAAGAAGTCGGGTGCAAATAAATCAGGCAATAAAGAAATTACTCAAAAATTTATTTAACTTGATAAAAATTATTAAAGTATATTTATTTGTTTATACGATAAAATTTTCAAACAGTTATTTGTAAATATACGTTAAGGTATCAATAAATAAATTTTTTCGCAACATCTTTATTGCTGGCCATTTAATTGCTGGCCAGGTATATTTTTAGACTAAAAAGGAAATACAAATGCGTAAATGGTGCGGAGAGGTAAGGGAGACTGACATAGGTTTAAGTGTGTCCATAGCAGGATGGGTCAACAGGCGCAGGGACCACGGCGGACTTGTATTTATTGATTTAAGGGACAGGAGCGGGGTTGTGCAGGTAGTGATTAATCCTGAAGATAACGCTGAGGTCCACAACACGGCGCATGAAATAAGGAATGAGTTTGTGCTTCAGGTGCAGGGTGAAGTGCGGAAAAGGCCTGAAGGCACTGAAAACCCCCAGATTGAGACCGGACAGGTTGAAATGGTTGCAAAGGAGCTAAAAATTCTCAGCGAATGCAAGCCGCTGCCGTTTATGATAGAGGATGATACCGACGCCTCTGAATTTTTGAGGCTCAAGCACAGGTATCTTGACCTCAGAAGGCCGGTAATTCAAAAGAATATTATTCTCAGGCACAGGACCACAAAGTCAGTGAGGGAATATCTTGATTCTCACGGTTTCCTGGAAATAGAAACGCCGGTGCTTACAAAAAGCACTCCTGAGGGCGCAAGGGATTACCTCGTCCCGAGCAGGATGAATCCCGGACACTTTTATGCGCTTCCCCAGTCGCCCCAGCTTTTCAAGCAAATACTCATGATGTCGGGCTTTGAAAGATATTATCAGATAGTGAAGTGCTTTAGGGATGAAGACCTGCGCGCTGACAGACAACCTGAATTTACACAGGTGGATATTGAGATGTCTTTTGTTGAAAGGGAAGATGTAATGACCCTTGTTGAGGACCTGCTGAAAAAGATTTTTAAGGATGTCATGGGTGTGGAGCTTAAAGAGCCGTTTCAGAGACTGACATATAAAGAGGCCATGGAGAGGTATGGCTCTGATAAGCCTGATTTGAGATTTTCGCTTGAGCTTAAGGATGTTGGAGATTTGGTGAAAGATTCATCTTTCAAAGTATTTTTAAGTGCATTGGCAGATGGCGGTTTGGTAAAGGGAATAAATGCAAAGGGGCTTTCCGGTTATTCAAGGAAAGAGCTGGACGACCTTACTGAAGAGGTAAAGACATTCGGCGCAAAGGGGCTTGCATGGATAAAGGTGAAAAACGGTTTTGAATCGCCCATAGCAAAATTTTTTCCTGAACAGACTCTTAAGACAGTCGCTGAAAGGCTTGGGGCGGAGGAGGGGGATTTACTTCTTTTTGTTGCCGACAAGAGCAAGGTTGTGAATGACTCGCTTGCACGCCTGAGAAATGAGCTTGGGAAAAGACTTAATCTGACAAAAAATGATATTTATAAATTTTTGTGGATAACGGATTTCCCCCTCTTTGAGTGGAATGAAGATGAGGGCAGGTATGAGGCAATGCATCACCCGTTTACATCTCCTGCAGATGAAGATATGGAGAAATTACATTCTCTAAATTTATCAGACCCGAAACTGTTCACTGCTCACCATTCACTATTCACTGAAGTTAAGGCAAAGGCTTATGACATTGTATTAAACGGCTTTGAGATTGGCGGCGGCAGTATCCGTATTCATAAGAAGGATATTCAGGATAAGATGTTTGAATTGCTTAATATCGGCGCTGATGACGCAAATTCAAAATTCGGCTTTCTGCTTGAGGCGCTGGAATACGGAGCTCCTCCTCACGGCGGGCTTGCGCTCGGGCTTGACAGGCTTGTGATGATTCTTGCAGGGGCTCAGTCAATAAGGGATGTTATTGCGTTTCCAAAGACGCAGAAGGCAGTTTGCCCTCTGAGCAATGCACCTTCAACTGTTGATGGGAAACAACTCAGGGAGCTTAGTATCAAGCTTGATATAGTGGAATGAGTATTTATATCATAACCTTTGTATTCGGCGCTGTAGCGGGCTCTTTCCTTAATGTATGCATATACCGCATACCTAAAGGTCTGTCTATTGTTAGACCGTCTTCACATTGCCCGTCCTGCGGAAGACCGGTAAGATTCTATGACAACATCCCTATAATCAGCTATATTTTTTTAGGCGGTAAATGCAGGGCCTGCGGGAGCAGGGTATCAATTAAATATCCACTTGTGGAATTTCTTAACGCTGTCCTTTATGTGCTTGCAGTGTGGAGATTTCCTTATATTTCATGGCATCTGCCTGCTTATTTTGTCTTTATATCGGCTATTATTGTAATTACCTTCATAGACCTTGAATATCAGATAATCCCTGACAGTATAACCCTGCCGGGAATCCCCATTGGGCTGATATTGGGTTCTACTATACTTCCGGATCCGTTTTTTCGCTGGGAGGCGCTCGGCTTCAAGGCATCAGTCATAGGAATTCTCCTTGGCGGCGGACTTTTTTATCTCGTGGCAATCGTTGGCACGGCGGTCTTTAAAAAAGAGGCTCTCGGCGGCGGCGATATAAAAATGATGGCAATGGTCGGCGGATTTCTCGGATGGAAAGGGGTGCTGCTTACAACTTTTTTAGGAAGCCTTTTCGGTTCTTTGATAGGACTTCTTCTTATTGTTGTCAAAGGAAGGGAATGGGGCTCAAGGATTCCGTTCGGCCCGTATCTTGCGCTGGGTTCGCTTGTAAGCCTGTTCTCCGGGCAGGAAATTTTGATGTGGTATCTTTATGCAGGATAAGTTCCATACAAGGGCCTTTGTCATTTTTTTATTCATATTTTCCAGTGTGCTTGTAGGAATCATTATAAGTCCTTTTCTCAGCACGACCGGCATTCAAATAATCCTTGGCGCCGGCGTCGTTCTGATTACGGCAGGGATTTATACCGCGGTACGGATCTATATTGTAAACCAGAGGAAACTCCTTAAGGCATCAGAAGGAATCAGCGACAGATCCGAGGTGGGTTTTGTGGTTGATACTTTTCATGAGCTTGTTGAAAAACTTAAGGAAAAGGAAAAGGAGCTTGAACGCCTGAAATCCCTTGCAGAGGACAGGGCGCAGCAGTTGGCAGAGCTGTCTGCGGGCATTGCCCATGAATTAAGAAATCCGATGTCTGTAATTGCCGGCTATGCAAAACTCCTGAGTAAAAGGATAGATAATTCAAACAAGCAGGCTGTTGATGCAATTTTGAATGAAATTCAGGGCATGGACAGGATTATATCCGAACTCCTTACATTCACAAAACCTGCCGACATTAACAAGACGCCTGTAAACATAAATAAACTGGTTGAGGAGACAGCAGGCACAGTGGTGTCAGGTAATAATTTAATTAAACTTACTGTCAATGCAGATGCGGCTGTAACCATAAACGCAGATGAGTTTCTCTTAAAACAGGCGCTGACAAATCTTTTTCACAATGCGCTTGAGGCAATGCCCGAAGGAGGGGCGCTTGAGATAGATTTAAGCATAAAGCATAACAGCGCTGAAATAATTGTCAGGGATACGGGACACGGAATTTCTGACAGTATCATACAGAAGATATTCCTGCCGTTTTTTACGACAAAAGAAAAAGGCACCGGACTCGGACTTGCCCTCGTGCAGAAGGTAATCGTAGCTCACGGGGGAAGCATAGACGTTCAAAGCGCCGGGGATAGGGGAACTGCGTTCAGGATAACATTGCCTGCCGGAGAATAAAAAAAGCCGTTACGCTTTTATGCGTAACGGCTTTTTTTATTTTTAATAATTTATTTCTTTCCGCTTTTAGCCTTTGGCTGGCTCGGCTGTGCCGGCTGTGAAACTCCGGATGAGAAGATGATTTTGTCAAAGGTGCGGTTGAGGGTCTTGCTCTTGAAGTTTGTCATTACAGCGCCGGGCTCAAAAGATATTGTCTTGCCTTTGGTTACTTTTGTCTCAGGCACTGCTACCCAGATTTTTTCACTATTTGCCTGTTCAATGCGCACATAGGTATAGCCGCTGCTGTTCATGGTTTCTGTAACTTTGCCTGTTAAGATGCCCTCGCCTGCGGCATATGCATTATATCCGAATGCCGTGACTGCGAGGCTTAAAACCAAAACTGCCAACACGAGAAACCGTTTCATAGATTAAACTCCTTATATATGGATATTGTTAATTACCAATGGTAATTTTTAATTATAACATATGCCCTGAAAATTTTGCTGACTGCTTTACTGCTTCTCTATAATCTTCACCTTTATCTCAATCCGTTCAACAGGGTTGTCCCTTCTGTCGCGCGGCTGATTTACAATCTGGTCAGCCGCTTCCAGTCCTGAAACAACCTCGCCGAATACGGTGTATTTGTTGTCAAGAGAAGGCGCATCAGCCACGCAGATGAAAAACTGAGAACCTGCACTGTCCGGGTCATTTTTCCTTGCCATGGACAGTATGCCTTTTTTGTGCGGTTTTTTGCTGAACTCAGCCTTGATTGTATAGTCGGGCCCGCCTATCCCATGTTTTGACTTGTCCGGATTTTTAGAATTTGGGTCTCCGCCCTGAATCATAAAGCCGGGGATTACGCGGTGAAATATGGTCCCGTCATAAAAACCTTTTTTTGCAAGCTCAATAAAATTATTTACGTGATTAGGCGCAATATCAGGAAAAAATTTAAGCTCCATGTTCCCGAACTTTGTCTCAATTACAGCTTTTGTTTCAGCCATTTTTTTTATCTCCTTGTCAGTAAAATTTCTGTGAACCGGTTCAGCAAAAACAGATACACTTAACATTAACATCAAGAGAAGCACAGGCAGTATTCTGAAAATTTTCATTAAATTCTCCTTTGCCGGGTAAAGGTTTAAAATTGCTTTTGACAAGTATTTTACAATAAAATATCTTTTGTTTAAACAAAAAAAGAAAATGTTAGAATATGGCAAGCTAAACAGGAGGTGGATTAATCTATGAATATGCAGAATTTGATAAAACCGCTTATACAGACAAATCCCGCAAAAATTTTACTTATAGTCCTTGACGGGGTAGGGGGGCTTCCGAATTCATCGGGAAGGACTGAACTTGAGTCGGCAAATACGCCTAATCTTGATGCGCTTGCAAAAGAGTCTGCATGCGGTCTGCAGGTCCCTGTTGCATACGGCATTACCCCGGGAAGCGGGCCCGGACATCTCGGCATATTCGGGTATGACCCGGTTGAGTGCCAGATTGGAAGGGGAATCCTTGAGGCGCTCGGGCTCGGCATGGAAGTCAGAAAAACTGATGTGGCTGTCAGGTGCAACTATGCAACAATTAAGGACGGGATTATCACAGATAGAAGGGCCGGGAGGATACCGACAGAGCAGAATAAAAAATTTACGGATAAACTTCAAAAGGAGATAAAAAAAATTGATGATGCAGAATTCATATTGGCCCCGGGCATGGAGCACAGGTTTGCCGTCCTGATGAGATTTCCTGATAATCTTGCTCCTGACGCGGCAATGCTTGCTGACACAGACCCTCAGAAAGAAGGCAAGGCGCCCCTGCCTGCAGCGGCTCTTTCAAAGAACGCAGAAAGGGTATCAATGATTGCCGGAAAATTTATAGACAGGGTAAGGGAAATACTTAAGAATGAAGAAAGGGCTAATTTCATATTGACAAGGGGATTTTCCAATATGCCGCACATCCCGACATTCAAAGAGGCATTCGGGTTAAACGCCCTTGCCATTGCCACCTATCCGATGTACAGGGGGCTTGCAAGGCTTGTGGACATGGAGACCCCTGCGCTTGAAGGAAGCGTTGACGATGAGGTGAAATTTTTAAAACAGAAGTACAATGACTATGACTTTTTCTTTTTGCATGTGAAAAAAATTGACTCGTACGGCGAGGACGGGAATTTTAAGGGCAAGGCTGAAAGGATAGAGGAATTTGATAAACTCCTTCCTGACATACTTCAGTTAAAGCCCGATGTCGTTGTCATAACCGGCGACCATTCAACACCGGCTTTAATGAAGGGCCACAGCTGGCATCCTGTTCCGGCGCTTATTAATTCTCCTTATGTGCTCGGGGGGATGTGCAAGGCTTTTTCCGAGAGGGAGTGCGTAAAAGGCGAACTCGGCATTTTCCCTGCGGTCAGTCTTATGCCGCTGGCCCTTGCCCATGCGGGAAAGCTTAAAAAATTCGGGGCGTAAGGGGGAACAAGTTATTATCTGAACGGTATCATAACTTTGAAAGTGTAGTCAATAAAAAAGCAGCTTGATGTTATCTGAAAAATTCTACTGCACTTTCTAAAAAATTGAGACGGTGGGACATTTCCCACATTTCCTCCTCTCCCGCGCTTCTGCAAGTTTTCAAAAATAAACTCTAACAAATCTAAATTAAACCTGATAAAATAGAGCCGGTTATATGCTCAACAAATTCCTGAACATCCTGTTCCCCGAATCCTGTCCTGTATGCAAAAAGCCGTCAACATACCATAAAACTGCTCCTATATGCGCTGAATGCTGGGATGGGATTTCTCCCTACAACGGACCAATTTGCCGCATATGCGGCAAGCCGCTTGTCTCAGATGCCTCAATAGAATGCGGCATATGTATCACCAGCAAACCTGCATTCAAGCAGGCGCGGAGTTTCGGACTGTATGACGGGACGTTAAAAGAGGCGGTTAATCTTTTGAAGTATCATAAAATCAAAAGACTTTCAAAACCGTTATCTGCTATAATTCTTAGGACTGAAATTACGGGTATTGATGTAGTACTCCCCGTTCCGCTTTACAAGAAGAGGCTCAGGCACAGAGAGTTTAATCAATCAGCCCTTCTGGCAAAATATCTTGCAGGGAGCATGGGTGTTCCGCTTGCAATTGATTGCCTTGTTAAAGTCAGGGATACAATGCCTCAGGTCGGGCTTAGAGCACAGGAAAGAGAGAAGAATATTAAGAACGCCTTTGAGGTTAGGGATAAGAGATTTATTCAGGGTAAAACCCTGATGCTTGTGGATGATGTAATCACGACAGGCGCAACAGTGAGGGAATGTTCAAGGCAGTTGAAAAAAGCAGGGGCAAAAGATATTTATGTAATTGCCCTCGCGCACGGAAAGGGAGATTGACACAAAATTCCCCTCTAAATAAGAGGGGTGCAGGGGTGTGTTATAAATAGAGATTAAAATGAACAATAACGGCATATATATTTTCAAAACTTTAAGAATGCAACAATGATTATTATCTGTCATGCTGCAAAAAGTTTTAAGTTTTTACCCTGAACTATTTGTTAAAAGGCAGCATGACATTAGGGTGTTGCCTTAAAGTTTTTCAAACATACATGCCGTTATTTAAAATTTAAAATTATGTTTAAAATTTTACAAAAACAGACGCTTGCGCCGAAGGTTGACATGATGGTAATAGATGCGCCTTATGTTGCCCGCCATACAAAGCCGGGGAATTTTATTATCCTGAGGCTTAATGAAAAAGGCGAGAGGATACCCCTTACTATTGCAGACTCAGACAGCGAAAAAGGAACTATCACAATACTTTTTCAAAAGATGGGAAAGACAACTGAAGCGCTTGGCATGCTTAAGGCAGGCAAGAGCATCAGGGACATTGCAGGCCCCCTCGGACATCCTACGCCAATACAGGATTACGGTAACTGTGTACTGGTTGGCGGAGGCATCGGCTCTGCCACCCATTACCCCATAATTAAAGCACTTAAAAATGCAGGCAACAATACAACGATGATTCTCGGTGCCCGCACAAAGGAGCTTCTTATATGGGAAGAAAATTTAAAGAAATATGCAGATGATTTTTTGATTGCAACAGATGACGGCAGTTCAGGCAGAAAGGGCATTGTGACAGACCTTCTCAGGGATGTCATTGCCCAAAAACAGGTTGACCTCGTGGTTGCCGTCGGACCTATCAAGATGATGCGCGCTGTCTCTGATGTCACAAAGCCGCATGCAATTAAAACCATAGTCAGTCTGAATTCCCTTATGGTTGAGGGAACTGGAATGTGCGGAGCCTGCAGGGTGACGATTGCAGGAAAGACAATGTTTACCTGCGCAGACGGCCCTGAATTTGACGGGCATGATGTGGATTTCCAAGAACTTGAAAACAGGCTTAGTTTTTATAAAGAGGAAGAGGCAGAGGCGTATAGGCTGTTTTTAAGTAAGGGGTCAAGGGGTTAAGGATTCAAGTAAAAATTATCAATTAGCAATTATCATTGTAAATTGATAAATGTTAATTTTGCATTTTGCAATGAAAGAAATCCTCGAACCCTTTTTAAGAATATGCGTTACAGAAATCCCATAAAAAGATCAAAAGACTTTAAAGAGGTTGCCCTGGGCTTGACCGGGAAGCAGGCATTGAAAGAGGCAAACCGCTGTCTTCAGTGCAAAAAGCCCTTGTGTGTTGAAAGCTGTCCGGTTGAAATCAACATCCCGAAGTTTGTCGCATTCATAAAAGAGGGCGATTATTTAAGCGGGCTTAAAAAGATAAAAGAGTCTAATAACCTTCCTGCAATCTGCGGCAGGGTATGCCCGCAGGAAACGCAGTGCGAGGGACATTGCATACTCGGAAAGAAGAAGAGACCTGTCTCAATAGGCGCGCTTGAACGTTTTTTAGCTGATTATGAGATAACGCAGGACAAGGACATTGTCGAGCCTCCCCGAATCGCTTCTGCAAACGGGCATAAGGTTGCAGTTATCGGCTCAGGTCCTGCGGGTTTAACAGTTGCCGCAGACCTTGCAAAATCAGGATATGACATCACTGTTTTTGAGGCGCTTCATGAGCCGGGCGGGGTGCTTCTTTACGGGATTCCTGAGTTCAGGCTTCCCAAAAAAATTCTCAGGAGGGAAATTGACTATGTCAGAAGCCTTGGCGTAAAGATTTTGGTCAACCGGGTTATCGGACGGACGCAGACGGTTGATGAATTGCTTAACGATGGTTTTAAGGCGATATTTATCGGTGTGGGCGCAGGCGCGCCAAGGTATTTAGGCATCCCCGGCGAGAATTTGAATAACGTATATTTTGCATCAGAGTTTCTGACAAGGGTTAATCTCATGAAGGCGTATGATTTTCCAAGATATGATACTCCGATTAAAAAGGCGCGCAGGGTCGCTGTCATCGGCGGAGGAAATGTTGCAATGGATTCGGCAAGGACGGCGCTGAGGCTCGGCGCAGAGAAGGTTTATCTGATTTACAGAAGAAGCGAATCGGAAATGCCTGCAAGGCGCGAGGAGGCTGAAAACGCAAAGGAAGAGGGCATAGAGTTTTGTTTTCTCTCTGACCCGAAAGAGATATCAGGCGATGAAAGAGGCTGGGTGCGTGCAATTAAATGTGAAAAGATGAAACTGGGAGAACCTGATGCATCAGGAAGGAGAAAACCTATGCCCTCAGGAGAGGAATTCAGCATTGACGTTGATCAGGTGATAGTTGCAATTGGACAGCGTTCAAATCCGATACTTGTCAGGTCAATAAATGGATTAGGCATCTGGGGCGACGGCTATATAACGTCAGGCAGGGACGGAAAGACAAATCTGGAAAGAATCTATGCAGGCGGCGATATTACCACCGGCGCCGCCACTGTCATAAGCGCAATGGGCGCGGGGAAACGGGCTGCAAGGGCTATTGATGATTTTATAGTGGGCCGAACAGCATCTCAGCCGCAGACTCCTGAGCTGCCTCAGAATCAGAATAAGCCTCAATAACCGCATCTGCCTTAAAACTGCTGAGAAAATAAGGACAGCAGAATCCGATAATCAGAGAGTGTTTTGAATTTCCGACTGCTGTTTTAAGTATGGTTTGTAACTCTTTACTTAATCCGCTTCTGCCTTTCCATGCGGATATTTTTGAAAATACGGCGATGATTAAGAATCCCCCCATCCCCCCTTTGACAAAGGGGGGTGAGGGGGGATTCTTAGATAAAATGGTTTTATTGTCAGTATAATACGCTTTTAGCTTGCCGTATTTTTTTTTCAAAACATTAACAAATGTCTCCCCTGACTTCATGTTGTCATCGTCAATGACGAGGATAATGGGAGACTCTTTCTTTGATGTGGTAAAATATAATATTTCAAGTAGGTTGGAGTATTTTTTATCAAGTTTAACTTTAAGTGATTTTTGAGTAAGTTTATAAGCCAAATCCCGGCTTGTTTTTCCCCCAATATGTTGAAGCCTGCCTGTCCGGTAGGCAGGGCTGAGGGATGAAGGATGAAGGATGAAAGCTTTTTTTGTATCCAAAATTCTTTTTAAAGACTCCTCTGCTCTTGGTTTTATTTCGTCCCATTTTGAAGCCAAATAATCTATTACCCTCTCAGGATTGCTCGGATGAAGTATTATGTCTGTGCCTGCATTTAATGCCAGCAGGCTTGCCTTTTCTTCACCCGATTTCAGCGCCTGCATATTCATTGCATCAGTTATCACAAGCCCTTTAAACCCCATTTTATTTTTTAAAAATCCCGTTATGGTTTTTTCCGAAAGGCTTGAAGGAAATTTCTTATCAATCGCAGGCACCATTAGGTGACCGACCATAATCATTTTTACCCCTGCCTGTATTGCCTCTTTGAAAGGATGGAGTTCCACCTTGCGGAGCCTCTTCATGTCAGCCCTTACCACAGGCAGTTCTTTGTGGGAATCCCTGCTTGTATTGCCATGCCCGGGGAAATGCTTTGCGCAGGCAATAAGCCCGTGCTTTTGAAAGCCCTTTATGAATTCTCTGCCGAACCATGCAGTCTGTGAAGGATTATCAGAAAAGGCCCTTGTGCAGATTATGGGGTTTTGGGGATTTGTATTCACGTCCATGACAGGAGAGAAAATGACATTGATTCCAGCGGCGCGCGCCTCTTTTGCGATAATGCTTATTGATTTTCTTAACAGCCTGATGTCAGATGCATTATTTTTATTTATTGTGTTTGCAACTGCCATTGCAGGAGGGAAGACTGTTGCGCCTTCAAGCTGTTGTCCAAGTCCCCTTTCAATGTCAGAGGATATGAAAAGCGGAATCTCAGAGACAGCCTGAAGTTTTTTTATCGCACTGCTGACTTCCTTAACTTCACCGCCGAAGATGATGAAACCGCCGATGCCTTTTTTAACAAGCGACTGGTAATAGCTGAATTTTTTTCTGATATCTTGCCCGTCAAGCCGGGCGATTATAAGCTGTGCGATTTTCTTTTTTATGTCCACAAGTTGTATTTTACACTTTTTGTCTGAATTCCTGAATTCCTTTGTCTCTTAAAATCTATAATTTCTGACGGGTTTTGGTGTTAAACTATCTGGAACTTATAAGATTTGTGTAATTGAATGCTGTTATAATTATTTTCATCAAGAAATTCAAACTGCCATAGCGAATAATAATTTTGTCTCTTTTCAAAAAATAAAGTTATTACCTTCTTTTTAGAATAATGAGACCATTGCCGAAAAGGATAAAATAACTGTCTTATTATTACATTGGTCGTTTTACTGTTTTTAGCCTCTATTAAAGCAATTTGATTGCTACTTTCATATCCAGCATCTACTTCAGTCTGAACACTTTCAACATCGATTATTTGCTTGCCGACATTAAAACTGAATTGGGGTGTATATTTTCTGCCCCGAATAGTTAAAACTAAGCTATCGTCATTTAAAAAACTTCTAATTAAGCTCGTGGCATATGCAAAATCTAAGTGTTGCATTTCAGAGTTGCCTACTTTTGAGGTATCTAATGTAAAGGCAAGTTTTGACTTATAAATTTTAGTGGTATCAGGAATGGTAGGAATATCAATGTACCCTTCGCCTTTAACAATAGCATATGTTCCGTTTTTTATAGGCAAAAGGAACAGTTTGTTTTCTATGAAAACATCTGGTCTATCTTCTCTGCAATCCTGCTTACATAAAATACGAACTTCTTTTTCATTGGTTTGTTTGAAATGGGCAGTCGCTGTTTTAATTTGCTCGGCAAAAATGATAAAAGGAGATTTTGTAAAATTATGTTTATGAATTTGATACTTATCAAAAATAGTTTTCCAAGACACGCTATTCATTATGATTTAACCCCCTTTTAGTTCAGGACATCTGTTTACAAAAAAGGTTTAATTTTTTAATACATTCTTCCAATCTTTTTCTGGAGAGCTGAAGATATTCTTCCTCCATCTCAATCCCTACATATTTTCGATTAAGGAGAGCCGATGCAACGCCCGTTGTTGAGCTACCGCAGAAAGGATCTAAAACCAAGTCCCCTTCTTTTGTAGAAGCGAGTAAAATCCTTTCTAAAAGCTCTACAGGTTTTTGCGTAGGATGTTTACCAAACTTTTTTTCTGCAGATGCAGGGGCTGACATTACCCAAATATCGTCGGTTTCCCTTTGCTCTTCTTCCTCTTCAGAAAATTGCCACACATTACGCATTTGTTTGCCGTTGTTCATTTTTTTCATTAATGGATAATCAAAATAATGTTTGCTTTTTTCATTTTTTGCAGCCCATAAAACTATCTCTGTTGAATGAGTGAAATATCTGCATGAGAGATTTGGCGGGGCGTTGCGTTTGTACCAGATAATATCATTAAGAATTTTGTATCCGAGTTCCTGGATGGCAAAGCCGATGGAATAAATAATATGTGTTGTTCCTGAAACCCAGATAGTCCCATTAGGTTTTAAAACACGCTGGCATGCCTTAAGCCATTCAAGAGTAAATTTATGATTTTCTTCAATGCCTCTGGATTTATCCCACTTCCCTTTATTTACTGAAACCATCTTTCCCGCATGACAGGTAATGCCTCCGTTGGAAAGGAAATAAGGCGGGTCTGCAAAGATCATGTCAACGCTGTTTTCCCTTGCCTGATTTAATATCTCAACGCAATTGCCTTTAAGAAGCCTTACGGAGTGTTCCGGATTGTCATAATATTTGGCGAATAGTTTCCTGCCGTAAACTGCTGTCTCTTCAGAAATATAAAATTCAATGGGATTTTCAGGATGACTGTAAGTTGCAGTTTTTTTATGCTTAGTTTGAATCTTTAGTTTAGTTTTATTGGTTGTTCTTTTAGGCATCTATACTCTGCCGTCTTTTAGACGTCATTCCCGCTTGTCGTCCCGATGCATCGGGATTCTTAAGAAAGATGCCCCGATAAATCGGGGCATGACGACACTGGTGGATGTATTTTTGGGTCAATGACCGCCAATTGGGATTTAAACAAATTTTATCTGACATTACCGATTTATCCCTTTGAATAACTCAACAATTTTTATTTGTAATGCGTTGGCTATTTTTTGGATATTCTCAAGGGAAACATTTCTTTTCCCGCATTCAACGTGACTAATGTATGTTCTATGTAGTCCGCAAAGTTCGGCTAATAGCTCTTGAGAGATGGCTCTCTTTTTGCGGAAATATCGGACGTTATTGCCGAATATTTTTTTAATATCAAGCATAATTTCTTAGAGATCATTGTTGATCAAATGATGCTTATAAGTCTATAGACTATAAGTATCATCTAAATTAAGGGGTATAATTCAGTTGAAAAGCCGGAATATAAAGGGGAGACAACAGGCGGGTTACAGCATTTTTCCCATTTTTCTGCAGGGCAGGGCGTTTTCGCTGCAGAGGTTCATTATCCGCTGAAAATCCTCTTCGCTTAATTTTGATATGGCTATGAGTACTTTTTGAATATTTTTTTTCTTCGTTATCTGTGAAAGCTCTGCGCCGGTGCCGAGCACTGACATGCCGTAAATCTTTCTGCCGGTTTTTGTGGGGTCGTCGTCTATAAAACCTATAACGTTGTATTGCAGTTCAGGATTATTTTTGATTTCCCTCAGGAGCACATTGCCCCCGTCGCCGGCGCCGTAAATCAAAACCCTCTCTCCTTTGGTTTTCTGTATCTCTGCAAAATGCTCCCGTAGCATCCTTAAAAGCCCTCTGACGCTTGTGGCAAGAACAACGAGCGTCAGCCAGTAAATGATAAAAACAGCCCTTGAATAATCTCTAAACCTTGTGGTCAAAAGCAGGATCAAAACTGTTGTGACAGTGCCCAGCGTTACTGCCTTGAGTATTGAGATGACATCTGAAAGCCCGATGTATTTCCAGATTTTTTTATAGAGGCCAAAATAATAGAAGGAGCCTAATTGCAGCACTATCAGCAGAGGAAGAGATTGTGTAATAAGCTTCATGTTTAACTGACTTATTACTCCTTCATATCGCAATAGATAAGATGAAATATATGCAACTGTTATCAGTATAAAATCTATGACGACTTCAATGATTTGTCTTTTATAAAAGATATTTGTATTTAATATTGTCTCATTGTTTTTCCCCATGACTTTTTCTTTGGCGGCATCCATTTCTTCTTTTGAATATACCCGTGCCTCGCTGAGGAACACGCCGAGGAAGAAGAGTCCGATTAATCCAAGTATCACAATTACAGAGACTACATAAACATTGACATACGGATAAATAATTGCAATAGCCCCTGCAATTATGCTTAAGGCATACATTAGAAGCACTGCTTTTTTTTCTGAAAGCCCGAGAATCACAAGCCTGTGCGAGGTATGGTCTTTTCCGCCCTGTGAGATGGCCCTGCCGGTAAGCTGACGCATGACAGTCACCAGCGCAGTGTCAAATATCGGGATAGCCATGACAAGGACAGGAACAGCCAGCGTAACAATAAAATTAGACGCATGATGATAAGTGCCTACAATTGAAAGCGTGCTTATGGTAAATCCGAGAAACATGCTTCCGCAATCGCCCATAAAAATACTTGCGGGGCTGAAATTGTACCGCAGGAAACCGAGTGTTCCGCCGGCGATAACAATGCCGATGACGGCAAGGTCTGTGCTCCCCTGCGTTACAGATACGATAGACAAAACAATGGCTGCAATAAAGGCAATTCCTGCTGAAAGCCCGTCCATATTGTCAAGAAGGTTAAATGCATTGGTGACTGCAAGAATCCATAAAACAGTCAAGGGCAGGGCTATAAGAGGCGTAAACATTTCTATTTTTACTCCCCCCAGTATTGCTATGAAGGCAGCCGTTATCTGCAGTAATAGTTTTGTGTAAGGCTTCATGGGACTGAAGTCATCAATTATTCCTGCAGCAAAAAGAAATGTTCCACCTGCTAATATACCGATGAGTTTGTTGTTTGCCGGTATGAAAATCACTGATGCAATTATGATTGAGAGATATATGGCAACCCCTCCCAACAGGGCTATGGGAGTTTTATGCCACCTGTCTTCGCGCGGTTGTGCAACCCTGTCGTATTTCAACGCAAGGCTCCGGATCACCGGGGTTATTGACAAAGAAAGGACTAAAGAAAGAAAAAAAGGTGCGATGTAATTCACTTTTTAATGACCTTTATAATAATCTATTACATCTTTGAGTACATCATTAAGAGAGTATTGCGGCTTATAATCAATTAGCTTTTTTACCTTATTAAGGTCCGGGACGCGCCTCATCATATCCTCAAAACCCTCTTCGTATGCATCGCTGTACGGAATGTACTGGATTTTTGACCTGCTTTTTGCCAGCTCTTTGACCTTTTTTGCCAGGTCCTCTATTGATATTTCATTGTCACTGCCGGTATTAATGACTTCACCTACAGCCTCATCCGTCTGGCTGAGTTTTACAAGCGCTCTTACGGTGTCTTTCACATGGGAAAAGCACCTTGACTGCTTGCCGTCGCCGAAGACGGTAATTGGATGGTTAAGAAGCGCCTGCTTTACAAATCTTGGAATGACCATACCGTATCTTCCGGTCTGCCGGGGACCGACAACGTTAAACAGCCTTATAATAACGACCGGGAGGTTCTTTTCTTTCCAGTAAGCCAGCGCCAGAAATTCATCTATTGCCTTTGAACAGGCGTAGCTCCATCTGTTTTTTGTCGTTGGTCCGAGAATAAGGTCGCTGTCTTCCCTGAAAGATTTCTGGTCGCTCTTGCCGTAAACTTCAGAGGTGGAGGCAATTATCACCTTCCTTTTTTTCTTGTTGGCATGCAGGAGTATCTCTTCCGTGCCTTTGATATTGGTCTCTATGGTGCGCACAGGGCTTTCTACAATCAGCATTACTCCAACCGCTGCAGCCATGTGGAAAACCACATCGCATTTATCCACGAGTTCGGCAATAACCGGAGAGTTTAAAATGGTGTCTATCATATAATGAAACCCTTTGCGGTTTTTCAAATGTTCTATGTTTTCAATGCTCCCTGTGGAGAGGTCGTCAATGAGATAAACCTCATGTCCCTGCTCAAGAAGCTCTTCAGCAAGGTGTGAACCGATAAAACCTGCACCGCCTGTAATAAGCGCCTTCATTATTATTGTGATGCCCTGCCTCTCCTGATTACTATTACTGCTTTGCTTAATGTGATGTATGAGTATACAAAAATAATCTTTATTTGACAACCGCGCTGGAAACTTCCGCCTTATGGTTTATATGGAAAATCATGGTTCATTCATGATAAACTTATCTTGTGATATATCTTAACAACAAACTCGTTCTAAGGGATAAAGCCCTGATTTCTGTCTTTGACCACGGATTTCTCTATGGCGACGGCATCTATGAAACGCTAAGGGCGTATGACGGTGTTGCGTTTAAGTTTGATGAGCATATTGAACGCCTTTTCCGTTCGGCGGCCATGATAGGGCTTAAAATCCCGATGAGCCCTGCTGATATCAAAAAGGCTGTATATAAAACAATTAGGGCCAATAAACTGAAAGAAGCATTTATCAGGATAAATATCTCAAGGGGCGCCGGTCCCATAGGGCTGGACCCGCGGCTCTGTCCCGAGCCTACCTTTGTAATAATCTGCAATCCGTTTAAGGATTACCCTGAACAATACTATGAAAAAGGAGTGAAGGTTGTCATAGTTAATGTAAGGAGAAATTTTAAGAACGCGCTCAACCCGATGATAAAATCGCTTAATTTTTTAAACAATGTCCTTGCAAACATAGAGGGGATGAAGGAAGACGCTCATGAGGCAATAATGCTTAATTACAAAGGTTACATTGCCGAAGGCACGACATCAAACATTTTTTTTATAAAAAACAAAACCCTTTTTACGCCTGAGCTTGAGGTCGGCATTCTGGACGGGATAACAAGGCGCATCATCCTGAATCTGGCGGATGAAGCCGGAATGAAACTCAGTGAAGGAAGGTTCATCCCTGACGACGTGTATGACGCCGATGAGGTTTTCATATCAAGCACTACAAGGGAGATTATGCCCGTAACAAAAATTGATGACATCAAGATAGGTTCAAAGACAGGGAGAATCACCAAAGCGCTTCTTGCAGCCTACAGAAAAAAAGTTGATGAATATATAAAGGCTCACAAATAATCCCGGGTATATCTGTTTTGTTCAATGAAAATAGACAGCAATGTTAACATAGCAAATCTGATTGACCATACCCTTCTTAAGCCCGCCGCCTCCCTGAAAGACATTGAAAGACTTTGCGCAGAGGCTAAGGAATATGGTTTTTTCTCGGTATGCATCCACCCGTGTTTTATAAAAACAGCTAAAAAGATTCTTAGCGGAAGCGGTGTCAGGATTACGACAGTAATCGGTTTCCCTCTCGGCGCAACTTTCTCAGGGGCAAAGGTGTTTGAAGCAATGAAATCTGTGCATGAAGGCGCTGACGAGCTTGATATGGTGATGAACATCAGTGCAGCCAAAGCTGGCAGGTGGGATGCTGTGAAAAAAGAGATTTCCGATTTTGCAACTGCCACTCCGTCTGCAGTTCACAAGGTAATTATAGAAACATGTTATCTTTCAGACGATGAAAAAATAAAGGCATCTTTGGCTGTGATGGATACCGGCGCTGAATTTGTGAAAACGTCTACGGGATTTGCTCCGGCAGGGGCAATGGTAAAGGACATTGTAATGATAAGGGATATAACTAAAGGAAAGATTGGCATAAAAGCCGCAGGTGGGATTAAGACACTGAAGGATGCGCTGTCATTTATCGGGGCAGGGGCAACGAGAATAGGCACAAGCTCCGGCGTAGAGATAATAAAGGAAGCTGATGCATTAGCTTGACAATTAATCGGGTGACATTATATAAAATACTGCATCTCATACAAAGTCATATATGACTTTGTATGTTTGGAATTTGACATTTGGAATTTGACATCAAAGTCATATATGCCTTCAAAACTTTAAGAAAGCAACAAAAATTATTGTCTGTCATGCTGCAAAAAGTTTTAAGTATGTGTCATTGAACTATTTGCAAAAGGCAGCATGACGCTGATGTGTTGCCTTAAAATTTTTCAGACATACATGACTTTGTTTAGAATATAACATTCAACACTTTAAGGAGGACGCAATGAAATCAAAGGTTTTTTTGTTATTTGCAGTTACTGCCTTAATCATTCTGCCTGTGGTTGCCTATGCAGGGAAGGTGTATGTTAGTAATTCAGGCAACAATACAGTTTCGGTTATTGATACTGCAAAAAACGAGGTGGTAATGACAATAAGGGTGGGCGTCTGGCCTGCCGGTATGGCGATTGACTCCGCAAGCAAGAAGCTGTATGTTGTTAATTCTAGCCCCGGCGACAGTACGGTTTCTGTGATAGACCTTGCAAGCAATGAAGTGGTTGGAAAGATAAAGGTAGGCATCGGTCCAATGTCTGTAGTTTTAAATCCCTCTGCCGGCATTGGGTATGCCGCGGATACGGAGAATATGGTTGATGGAAAAAATCTAAATAAGACGCTTTCAATGCTGGACCTAAAAACCAATACGGTTAAAGGCAAGATTGAAGTGGGAGTCGGACCGTTTGACATGAAGATTATTGACAATAAGCTCTTTGTAAGCAATTCAGGCGACTGGACTGTTTCAGTACTTAATACTGCGGACAATAAGGTGATGGATACAATTAAGACGATTGACACGCCGCTCGGCGTTGCGGTGGACCAGAGCAAAAAAAAGGTTTATGTGGCGATTCACGGCAAAGGGAAGTTGATGGTCATTGACGCAAAGAACAATAAAGAAACGGGCACGATAGACATCGGAAAGGCGGCGTGGTACATTGCCGTTGATTCCGCAAAGAGCAGGGCGTATGTGACAATAAGGGAAGAAAATGCAGTGGCGGTTGTTGATACTAATACTGACAAGGTAATTGAAAAAATCAATGTCGGCAAGGAGCCTATCGGCGCTGCGGTTGATTCTGAAAGCGGCAAATTATACGTGGTAAATCACGGAGATGTTTCGGTTTCTGTTATTGACACGGCAAACAATAAAGTCACGGGTACGATAAAGCTTGCGCCTTCTACTGACAGCACATATTCGGGTTCGCCGTGGGGCGCAATAGTTAATTAAAAAAAGAGGGCAAGGTTATTTAAAACCTTGCCCTCTTTTTTTCTTGTTCTTTACTCTCTAATCCTCAAATACATATATCCCCCGCCTGTACTGAAAAGAACCAGCCCTATCCAGGGCGCAAGCCATGGCGGTATGGCGCCTGTGTTGCCGAGGGATGTGCTGATTGAATAAATAAGCCAGTAGCAAATACTCACAACAATACCCAGCCCCGCTGCCTTTAAGCCGCCTCCCAGCCTGCTGTTCAGGACAAGGGCTATTCCAAAAAGCACCATGACAAAATTCACCATCGGATAAGCAAGTTTCCCGTAAAGGTCAACGACATATTTAAGGTTTTTAAATCCTGCCTTCTCAAGTCTTTTGTAATAGGCATAGAGCTCAATAAAATTCATCTCTTCCGGCTTACGCATCTCTTCCTTGAAAATCCTGGGCTCTTCAATGGCCTGAGAGACAATGGATTTGTGTTTTGTGGTTTTATTGCCGGAAAAGTCAAATACTGTTACATTGTTAAGCTCCCATTTCTTATCAATCCATCTGGCGCTTTCAGCCTCGGTCCTGCTGATTAATCCAAAGACATGGTCAAAGTTGAATATGCTGATTTTCAGGATGGTGTTTTTATCTCCGACAAAATCTCTGATGCGGATTAAACTGCTGTCACGGCCCTTAAGCCATAACGCACCTTCCTGATATGTAATTCTGGACTGTTTCTGTAATATCATGTGATTTCTTACCCATGACGCCTTTCTTGTCGCGGCAGGGACAATGGTTTCACCTATAAGCAGGGCAAAAATGCTGATTATAATCCCTGTAACAATAAAAGAGGAGAAGAATTTTTTTAAACTCAGCCCCGAGGCCTGAATCACCACCGTCTCCTTCCATTTCATTGCAATTCCGATAGTAAGGAGAATGGACAGCAGGGATGCCGCAGGCGATGCAAATAATAAAAATTTAGGGCACTGAAGCAAAAGATATTCAACTACCAGGTAAGCGGGAGGTTTCTGAGAGTAAAATTCATTTACTTTGTCAAAAAATTCCGCAACCAGCAGGATTGCCGTCAGCACCAGCAGAATGATAAAAAAGAATTTTAGAAATTCCTTTAAAAAATATTTTGATAAAATTTTCATCTAACTCTTAACTTCTTTTAAATACCAGTTTGTCTTTATGAGCGAAATAATAAAAAATGATTGCCGCAATGCCGAACAGCATGTTTGGTCCCCAGCATCCAAGTAACGGTGAAAGCCTTCCTGCCTTTGCAAGCCCTTCTCCGAATATGAATATAAAGTAATACAATATCAGCACGGAAATGCTGAAGGAAAAACTTCCGACACGGCCTGTTTTGCCTATTTTTGTGGCAAGGGCAGGGGCGAGAAGCCCGAATATCAGGCATGCAAATGGAATAGCCAGCCGCCTGTTTATTTCAACATGCCATAAGGGCTTATCTCCCTTATCCCTCCATAAGTCAAGAAATTTGACTTCATCAAGTTTCTGTTCCCTTTTGGTCTCTATAGCAGATGTCAGCACTAAATTATAATCCCTGAAAGTTACCTCTGAAGAGCCCCTGTCTGAAAATGTATGGATTAATCCGTCGTGCATATTCAGCTCTATCAGTCCGTCTTCAGGATAAGAGCGCACTGCGCCGTCTTTAGCCACTATTACGAGAGGCTGTTTTGCGGAAGAATCGGGGTCGGTGTAAACAAAGACCCCCCTGAAACTGTCACCCGACATTTTTTTTACAAATATCACTGTCCCCTTAAAGACCTTTGAAAATGTCTGCTCCTCAATGGTCATTGACGTTTTTTTTGCAATTACCTCATACAAGGTCTGCTTGAATGAGTGCACGCTTTTCGGCAGGAGGTAAAGGCTGATGAAAAGAAGAACGGCAAAGCCAGCGATTGAGAATGTAACGGCAGGCTTTGAGATAAGCCAGAAACTCATGCCGCTGCTTTTCAGAGCGATTGTTTCATTATCCGTAGCCATTCTGCCGTAAGTCAAAAATACGGCTATGAGGACCGCCATCGGTATTGAAAGGAGCAGAATAGACGGCTGAAGGAACATAAAGACCTTAAGGGTGTCTATCATCTCTGTCCCCTTGCCCATGACAAGCCTTGTAATCCGTACAAATTTTTCCATGAAAAGGACAAATGTCAGGAAGGAGATTACGACGAGAAAGTTGAAAAAAAGTTCCTTGAATATTGCCCTGTGAATTATCATGGTTAATAATTATAACAGTTTAAAGTGCGCAGTTAATAGTGGATTGATGAAACTTAATGGCATCCTGCATCTTACAGCAAAGGCATATATGCCTTCAAAACTCTAAGAAAGCAACTGTGATTATTAAAAGTCATGCTGCAAAAAGTTTTAAGTAGTTGTCTTTGAACTATTTGTAAAAGGCAGCATGACGCTAATGTGTTGCCTTAAAGTTTTTCAGACATACATGCCTTTTCAGGGTGTGTTTCTTTATTTGTCATTCCGGCTTGTCCGGAATCGTTTCACAAAGGCATATATGCCTTTGCCTTGTGACTTAAAACTTGCAACTTGAAACTATTATAGTATCGGCAGATAGCGCTCTATTTCATATGGGTGAATCTTGATTCTGTAATCATCCCACTCAATTTTTTTGCTCTCAATGAAATTGTTGAAAATGTGTTCGCCCAGCGCTTTGCGGACGACCTCGCTTTTTTCAGCAATCTCTATGGCTTCAATCAAACTTCCCGGCAGGGATTTTATCCCAAGCTGATGCTTCTCCTCTTCAGTGAGATGATAGATGTCTTTTTCTACCGGTTCAGGGAGTTCATAATTTTTTTCAATGCCTTCCAGTCCAGCCGCAAGCATCACTGAAAAAGCAAGATAGGGATTGCATGAGGGGTCGGGCGAACGGAGTTCAATCCTCGTCGCCGTTTCTTTGCCCGGCTTATACAGAGGCACTCTTACAAGCGCCGAGCGGTTTCTCCTGGCCCATGCGATGTAAACAGGAGCCTCATATCCCGGGACAAGCCTTTTGTATGAATTCACCCACTGGTTGCATACTGCGGTGATTTCAGGCGCATGCTTAAGCAGTCCTGCGATATATTTTTTTGCAATGTCTGAGAGATAATATTTGTCCTTAGCATCAAAAAATGCGTTTCTATCTCCTTTAAAAAGCGATTGGTGAGTGTGCATGCCGCTCCCGTTCTGCCCGAATATCGGTTTAGGCATAAATGTTGCAAAACAGCCGTATTTTGACGCTACTTCTTTGACCACTATCCTGTAAGTCATCACATTGTCAGCCATTGTTGATGCTTCTGCATACCGCAGGTCAATCTCATGCTGTGAGGGTGCAACCTCATGATGGGAATATTCCACTTTTATGCCAAGCTCTTCAAGCGTAAGTACAGTGTCCCTTCTTAAATCGCTTCCGGCATCAAGCGTAGTCAGGTCAAAGTATCCGCCTTCATCCAATACTTTTGTGCCTTTCTCATCTTCAAAATAGAAAAATTCAAGCTCCGGCCCGAGGTAAAGGGTGAAGCCTTTTTCCTTCAGTCTTTGGAGGTTTCTTCTTAATGCGTATCGCGGGTCGCCCTCATATGGCGTACCGTCGGGATTCAGCACATCGCAGAACATCCTTGCCACCGCCTTTTCTTTGGGTCTCCACGGAAGTATCTGAAAAGTTGAGGGATCGGGCTTTGCAATCATGTCGCTCTCATCAATTCTTGCAAAACCCTTTATTGATGAGCCGTCAAAACCCATGCCTTCATCAAAGGCTCCCTCAAGCTCTTCGCTTGTAATGGCAAAACTTTTCAATTGTCCGAGGATGTCGGTAAACCATAATCTGACAAACTTGACATTGTTTTTTTCTACAAACTCTATGACATCCTTCTTGTCCCTTGGCTTTTCCATGGCATTCTCCTCTCTGTGTTATTCCGCACCCCAAAACGTCAGGGCGGAATCCAAAATTTAGTTAATTACTTGCTTGTCCGATAGATAAAACTAATTATACATCATAATAAGACAAGACGCCTCAATAATTTTATATAATGAAAAATAGCTGGCAGCCGCAAAAATCTGGGGAAAAATTCATTTTGCTTGACGGATAACGGTCTTACATATTATCATCATGTTAATACTTTTAAGGGGTAAATTGTTTTTATGAATCTTTCACCTACTCAGCTTACAGACAAACCGCTTTTCCCGCAGAAGAAAACACTAACTGATTCTTTTAATGACAACATATTAGATAATGTGCATATTGATATTGCTCATGAAAATCACACGGATATTTCAAAAGAGCAAAGAACTGCTTTAACCGAAATAGAGGCTCTTGATTGCAAGCTCTTACAGCATTTTCATAATAAAATTAAACTCCAGCCAATATTGACACGTCAACTTGTAAGTTTTCAGGCCAATAAACCGAGACCTTCTTACCGCTGGTATAAATATAAAGAGGCTTTTTCTGCATCTCTTATTGAATATTTATTGTCTAACTATGGAATTACATCAGGTAAGGTGCTGGACCCATTTGCCGGGAGCGGCACAACCTTATTTGCAGCGAGTGCATATGGTCTTGATGCTGACGGCATTGAGCTTCTTCCCATCGGGCAACAGATTATCTCTGCAAGAAAGTGTCTGGAAAGAGAATTCATAAAAAAAGATATTGCTTCCCTCAACCGCTGGATTACAGATAGTCCTTGGCGTAAAACAAAGGCAAGAAAAGCGCTTCCCCGTTTGCGTATCACAGACGGCGCCTATCCTAAAGAAACCCTTGATTCCATTGAGCAATATATTGGAACTTTGAAACAGGAAAATGAACGTGTACAATTGGTCTTGCAATTTGCACTTCTTTGTGTATTAGAGTCAATCGGTTTTACCCGTAAAGATGGACAATGTCTTCGCTGGGATTATCGGTCTGGACGCCGGCAAGGAGCAAAGCCTTTCAATAAAGGTGCAATCCTCAACTTTGATAAAGCGATATGTGACAAGATAAATGAAATTTGTCGTGATTTGCAAAGTACAAATGGCGACAGTGAACTGTTTCCATCAAAGATTTTACAGGGTAACATCCATCTTTTAAACGGCTCTTGTCTTGATATAATGCCGACGCTGCCGAACAAATCATACAACGCTATTGTGACATCTCCGCCTTACTGTAATCGTTATGACTATACCAGAACGTATGCGCTTGAATTGGCTTTACTGAATATTGGAGAAAAAGAGCTGACAAAACTAAGACAAGAGATGTTGAGCTGTACAGTTGAAAACCGGGCAAAGGACTTACTGCAAATAAATCCGAAGTGGACCACTGCCATAGAAGCAGCAGAAAGCCTGGAATTATTGCAAACCATTTTATGCTACCTTGAGGATGAAAAGGCACACGGGCGACTGAACAACAACGGCATTCCCAGAATGGTACGCGGCTATTTTTATGAGATGGCGTGTGTCATATCAGAGTGTAAGCGTGTGCTGAAACATAATGCACTTTTGTTTATGGTCAATGATAATGTACGTTATGCCGGTGCAAGTATTTCAGTAGATTTAATACTTACAAATATTGCTGAAAAGTTAGGATTTCATGTAGAAAATATACTGGTACTCCCAAACGGTAAGGGAAACAGCAGCCAGCAAATGGAAAGGCATGGACGTAATCCCTTGAGGAAGTGTGTTTATGTCTGGAGAAAAATTTTGTACTCCTGAGGAACTTTCCACTTCTCTCAAAAAACTTCTCTTTATATTGCCCTTGGAGAGCTTAAAGGCGGGATTGATCCGGCAGGAGCAGATGAACATTGGAAAACAGCAAGGACATCGCTTGCGCGTATACAAAAAGCTTTTTCCCAAAAAGGTTTTTCCCCGGATTTGTTTTTTGTCGGGGCTGCTATTGAAAATAGCATGGCGGATGAAATCTGGGATCAATTGAAAAAAGGCACATTAAGCAACGCCGCAAATCTGACAAATGCCGATCAGGTTGCTTCTTTATGCGGGTGGTTGTGTGGGTTATATATCGGTTGCGCCTGCCGTAAAACTAGTATTGTGCCTTAATGAAGTTCATCACTATATTTAAATCAAGGTATCTTTTCCTTGCTTCTTCAGGTAGGAGATTGAAATCTGTAACGACTTTTCTGCAAGAAGGCTTTCCACATTTGCATTCCATTTGAAAATAGTTTTCGTCCATAGTTGTTGAATAATCAAATCGTATTTCGGAATGAATAGGAATATCTTCGAGAGCAACTAAGTCAAAATTATTTATAATTCCTGTATTTGGCTCACAAGAATGATTCACAAATCTACCCGGTGCTTCTGTATCAATATATTTGTCAAAGCCATACTGCAATGACATACATTCTGTTATACCACTAGTTTTAGTTTCATCAAATGAAATGGTTGGTCCTTTAAAAGTATAAATGAGTCCAATGTCAAAACTTATAAAACCTCTTGGGTCTGCCATGTGATTCCTCCTATGTTAGTTCCAAGAAAAGGCAAGGGAGTATTGTTTTTGTATCTATATTATTCCCTGTCCACGCTTATTGCCGTCCCTCTCGTAATTACGGAATATCATAAGCAAAAACATCGGAAAAGAGCAATAGTTTTTTGCATGGTGCAGAAGTTCCATAGAGCAACAGGGAAGAAGGGAGAAAGTCAGGAAGTGGGGAAGCACTGAAGTGCTTAAACTGATATTTCAACCGTTGTACGTGTTTGTCAAAGCTGAAAGTTGCCTTTAGAACTGAATTAACAAATAAAATTGACGATTAATGGAGGAAGGGACTACATAGGAACTTCCTCTTTCATAGAGTGAGCCGATACCGTTCTCGCAGGGACTTAAATCTGAAGACAAGCGCCGAGCAGATTGTAAAGACCGCTACCCCGCCTAAAATTATGGCAAGACGCATCCACGGCCCGCCCTCAGCCTGCCGCATTTCTGCAAGACTGATAAGTGTCCTGACCCACTCAAGCCCGCCGATAACAAGAAATATCTGCACCAGCCGGGCAGACCACCGCCTGCGTATCAGCAAAAACACCAGCATTATTACGGCGGTTAAAACCAGAACCCAAAGCCTTCCTCTTAAGAAATGCGCTCCGAGCAGAAGCAGGCTCAGTATCACAGGCAAAAGTTTAATGAAGTTCATAAGCGCCTCCGATCAATTCAAAGACTCTTTCCCTCAATCCTCTCACATATTCCAGAAATTCATCTTTGCTTTTATGCCCCATAAAAACAGCGGCCAGTTCAGCAAATTCAGAATTTTCAATAATGACATATTCCTCATTTAAACGCATAAAGGTTTCAAGAGTGCGCAGATATTCGTAGGAGCTTAAGAGCGTTTTTCCATTTTGGACGCCAAGTAAATTTTTTTTCATGAGGCGTTTTATTGCAAGGGGAGTATTCTGTAAAAGTATTTCAGGGGCGCTCCGTGCGTTTTGAAGCTGAAGCCTCTGGACAAAAAATTCTATCTCCTCTATCCCTCCATGTCCGAGTTTTATATCAAGGCCTTTTGATTCATGAGAAAGCTCTTTTACTATCCGCTCCCTCATAGCCTTCAGGTCCTCAGTTTTTATTTCCCGTCCCCTTTTTAAAACGGCTGCTTTTGCCGTTTCCATGAATGCCTTTGCATAATTCATGTCGCCTGCAATGGGTCTTGCCTTAAGAAGCGCCTGAATTTCCCACAGGTGCGCATTTTTTTGATAATAATTTTTGTAGCCTGCGATGTCATTTAGAAGAACGCCCTTTGAACCGTCGGGTCTGAGCCGCATGTCAACATTGTACAGAACGCCTTTATCAGTATATGCTGTAAGTGTTTTTAATATTTTTTCCGCTATTTTCAGATCATCAGGAGTTTCAGACAGGAATATTATATCCAGGTCCGAACCGAAGGTTATTTCCCGGCCGCCGAGTTTCCCAAGCCCAATCACGGAGAATCCTGCCCCCCTTAATTTCCCCCTCGGCAAGGGGGGCATTAAGGGGGTAGCAGTGGATAAAGACCTTTCAGTTATTATTCGGGTTACTGCATCCGCAAGATGGGAAAGATATCTGACCAGATTATGGTTTGCGATAACGCGCATAAGAAAAAAACTTCCGAGGCGGATTTCCTCGGCGTTTTTATACACTGCAATCCCTGTCTCAAAATGTTCATGGGTGATGATTCTTTCCAGATCTTCAAGGGTTTGCTTTGATGTCTTTTGTATGACATTGCCTTCAATAAGAAGGTCCAGGTATTGAGAGGTGCTCAGAAATATTCTTGATAGATAAGCGCTCAGAGAAAATATTTTGATGATTCCATCCTTCAATTCTTTTCTTTCCATGAGTCCCGTAAGGTATGTCTCCCTGATGCCTGTTGCCGTGAAAAACCTCTCAAGACCGCTCAGCGCCCTGTCAGGGCTTTCCGCATTTAATGCATTTTCAATGAGCATGGGAACGGCCTTCCTCATTACTGTGCGCTCCCTCTGTGTCTTGAAGTGTTCAAACTGCTCTCGGATTCCCCTGAGATTTTTAAGCCCGCCGGATGGTGTTTTTAATCCCCTGAAAGAGAGGTAGCCGGCAAGTTCATCGCCGCTGAGGTCGCCTTCAAGGAGAGAAAGCGCCTCGGCATGCACATCTTCTTCAGTGCCGAGAAGGGAGTTATACATATTTCTTATTTTCATTCTCCTTAACCTGAGGTCCGAGAGGAATTCATCCGGGGAAATAAAGCCTTTCTTTTTGGCAAGGGAAATCAGATCATCCGCTGATGCCGGCAGTGAATGAGTTTGAAGGTCGTCCTTCATCTGAAGGAGATGCTCAATGCGCCTCAGGTGAAGATAGTTATCCCACAGCATAACGAGGTCTTCTTCAGGCACCAGCCCAAGCCACCGCAGGGACTGTATTGCATTTAAAAGCCTGTGAGTTCTGAGCCCCTCATGTTTATGACCGTAAATAAGCTGAAATGTCTGAATGAAAAATTCCGCCTCCCTTATGCCTCCGTATCCGCGCTTTATATCATTTTTTGAAAAAGCCGAATCAATTTTTTTCTTCAGTGATTTAATCTCTTCAATCTCAGTGAAATCCATGGCCTGTTTCCAGACAAAGGGCTCTATCACTTTCATAAAGGCACTGCCGGTATCCGGACTGCCTGCTATATGCCGCGCCCTTATCAGAGCCATGCGCTCCCATGTGCGCCCCCATGTTTCATAGTAGGCGCCGTATGCCTTCAAGGGAAGCGCAACTTCTCCCTTTTCACCCTGAGGCCTGAGCCTGAGGTCCACCCGGTATGCAATGCCGTCCTCCGTATTTGCAGAAAGCATCCTGTTGAAAAGCTCTATAACTTTAAAATAAAACTCGCTGCTGCTTATCCGGTTCATTCTTACTCCTGACGGACTCATTATGCCGGAAGTCTGCCCTTCTTCATTTTCATAAACTGCCATGAGGTCAATGTCAGAACTGTAATTCAGTTCTTCGCCGCCGAGCTTGCCCAGTGCGATAAGGCTGAGCCCTTCTTCAGAGGACAGGTTTCCGAATTTCTGCCGGTTCATCTGTAAAGCGGCATGGAGCGCAAAATGTATAATTACTTCGGCAAGGGAGGTAATCTCATCCATTGAGGCAAGTATATCTGTCACGCCTGTAATATCACGCAGGGTAATCCGCAGGAGATACCGTTTTTTGAATAACCGTATCTTCTTCATAAGGTCTGAACTTTCACCTAAAAATCCCCCCATCCCCCCTTTGTCAAAGGGGGGTGAGGGGGGATTTTTTCCATTGTTTTTTGTATCTCTTTGTGAAGGAAAAAGTTCTTCAGCGCCCTGTTCAAAAAGAAATTTTTTTGTGACAGGCTCCTTGATTTGCCTCAATGCGCTGAAAAGTTCATCAGGATATGAAAAGCAGTGGTTTGCAAGGAACTGGCTTACGGAAAAAAGCTGTGCAATGTCCGTCAAATAAGGCAGGAAAAGTTCTTTTTCAGGAGCCGCCTCTAAAAGCCTGAGAAGATTTGTCTCCGCCCTTTTGGGATCAGCGGTATTCTGCGATGCTTCTGTTATGCTTTGAAATATTTCCTTGTCAGAAGGCATAATATAGAATATAGTAATACAAATTCAGTAAATTGTGATAATGAACAAGCATCTATGCTGGCTGTCACAGTCGTGATAGTTCAAAGCAGTTCAAAATTGTTTAAGATGGTTCAAAGCGATTTTGAACAAGGTTGAACTGTTTAAACGATTATTGAACGGCGTTGGTAAGTAATTTATAATCTGGAGGATAAAGGCAATGAAAATGATAACTGCTGTAATTAAACCATTCAAACTTGATGATGTTAAGAAGGCGCTTAATGATGCCGGGATTCACGGAATGACAGTGACAGAGGTAAAGGGTTTTGGCAGGCAAAAGGGACATGTGGAGCTTTACAGGGGGACAACTTATGAGGTGAATTTTCTGCCGAAGATTAAGATAGAAGTTGCGGTTTCCGATGAAAAGGCGGATGAGATAGTAAGGACAATTTCTGAAACTGCAAAGACCGGCGAAATCGGCGACGGGAAAATTTTTATTTCAGGCATTGAAGATGTCTTAAGGATAAGGACCGGAGAGCGGGGAGAAGAGGCGCTGTGAACGAAAGAATTTGTTTCAAATTAAAGCATCTAATTCTGACTTTTATGAGAAGCAATTATATGCTATAATATGGTCATGGAGGTGGTCACGATATGAAGATGTTGTCGGTGAAACAATTCAGGGACAGCGCCACAAAGGCATTAAGAAGCAAAGAGCCGTTAATTATTATGCGGCGCGGAGAAGTCGCAGGGATTTTCTTCCCTACCCCTTTAGAAGCAATTCCCTTTGAATTTAAGAAAGATATTTTTATCGCCCTTACTGAATCCATAAAGAAAAAACTTCACGCAAAAGGGGTAAAAGAGGAAGATATACTTGAAGATTTTGAAAGGCATAGAAAAACTCGCCGTAGACGCTAATCCAATCCTGTCAGCAATAATTGGCGGAAACTCAAGGACTGTATTTTTAACTACTGAAAATATAGTTTTTTATACCACTGCATTTAATCTGAAGGAAGTTGAAAAATATATCCCTGTCCTTGCGGAAAAAAGAGACATACCGTTAGAAGACCTTTATCTTGCGGTTTCCATGCTGCCCATTCTCGTATGTGGCAGTGAAGTTTATAAGGATAAAATAAATAAGGCTCAGGTTATGTTGGGAGAAAGAGACCCTGATGATATACATCTCCTTGCGTTATCCCTGAAGCTCGGCTGCCCCATATGGAGCAATGATAAGGATTTTGGCGAACTGGGAGTTACGGTTTATACCACACTGGATTTAATCAGAAAATAATCGCAATTTTCCACACTTCCATCGTGCCATACATTTAGCCATATATTTATATTGCCAAATTTATTATATCTGTAGTATAGTATGTCTATGAAGAAAACCTGCTTTGACTGGGATGAGGGAAAAGACAGGGAAAACCAAACTAAACATAATGTTTCTTTTGCAATGGCGCAGCACGCTTTCTTTGACCCTCACCGCGTAATAGTTGAAGATATTAATCATAACTCTGAAGAAGAACGGTTTTATTGTATCGGCAGGGTCGGCGAAGGCATAATGACGGTCAGGTTTACTTATAGAGAAAACATTATCCGCATCTATGGTGCGGGATATTGGAGAAAAGGGAGGAAAATATATGAAGAGCAAAATAAAATACACTGATAAGCCGATGGGTAAGTTGAGAGTCATTAAAGACTTCCTTCCTACGCCTGACAAATTGGTATTGAAAGAGGAAAATATTAAGATAACCATTGCTCTGCACAAATCAAGCATTGATTTTTTTAAAAGAGAGGCGCAGCGTTATCATACTTCATATCAAAAAATGATCAGACGGCTGATAGATTTATACGCCTCACAACATAAAAAAAGCGCTTAACACGCTTAACAATTGCTTGGGTGTCCCACAATTCCACACAGTTTATACCACGCTGGATTTAATCAGAAAATAATATCTTGCAACAGATAAAAAAAGGGGAGGGCATTTGCCCTCCCCTTTTTTTTGTGATGTTTAAATGTCAAAATACAGGAAGAACTCGTAGGGATGCGGTCTTAATCTCAGCGCATCAACCTCATTTTTCCTCTTGTATGCTATCCATGTCTTGATGGCATCTTCCGTAAATACATTGCCTTTCATCAGAAATTCATGGTCTGCCTCAAGGTGGTTAAGCGCATCCTCAAGGGTTCCGGGCATTGTCGGCACATTTGCCAGCTCTTCGGGACCGAGTTCGTAGATGTCCTTATCAAGCGGCTCTCCCGGATGTATTTTGTTCTCAATGCCGTCAAGCCCTGCCATTAACATGGCAGCAAAGGCAAGATAGCCATTGCATGAAGGGTCAGGGAATCTGATCTCAGCCCTTTTTGCCTTCGGGCTTGCGGAATAGGTCGGTATTCTGATGGATGCGGAGCGGTTTCTTGCAGAGTATGCAAGATTAACCGGCGCCTCAAATCCCGGGGTCAATCTCTTGTAAGAGTTGGTAGTCGGGTTTGTAATTGCTGCGAGTGATTTTGCATGTTTTAATATGCCGCCTATATAGTGAAGCGCAGAATCGCTTAAGCCTGCATAACCTTTTCCCGCAAAGGTAGGCTTGCCGTTTTTCCATATGCTCTGATGTACGTGCATGCCTGAGCCGTTGTCCCCGAATAAAGGCTTAGGCATGAAAGTCACTGTCTTGCCGTGCCTTTTTGCAACATTCTTGATTATGTATTTAAACAGCATGAGATTGTCAGCCATTTTAACCAGAGATTCAAATCTCATGTCTATCTCAGCCTGTCCTGCTGTTGCCACCTCGTGATGCTCTTTTTCAACATAAATGCCGCATTTCTGCATCTCCATGACCATCTCTGTCCTCAAATTTACCTGACTATCTGTGGGCGGAACCGGGAAATAACCTTCCTTATGTCTTGGTTTGTATCCAAGATTCGGATTTTCAACACGGCCTGAATTCCATATGCCTTCAATAGAGTCAACAAAATAGTAACCGCTCTGCGAGTTTTGGTCGAATCTTACATTGTCAAAAATAAAAAACTCAGCCTCGGGCCCGAAATATGCCGTGTCGCCTATGCCGGTTGATTTCAGATATGCCTCAGCCTTTTGCGCAATATAACGCGGGTCCCTAGTATAAAATTCTTTTGTTATCGGGTCTACGACATTGCAGATTAAGCTTATCGTTGGATACTCCATGAAAGGGTCCATGAATGCAGTCTTCGGATCAGGGATTATCAGCATGTCAGACGTGTGGATTGCCTGCCATCCCCTGATTGAAGAGCCGTCAAAGCCGAGCCCTTCCTCAAATATCTCCTCCTTTAATTCTGCTATCGGCACTGCAAAATGCTGCCAGATGCCGGGAAAATCAAGGAACTTGAAATTTGCCATGACCGCCTTGTTTTCCTGCGCCATCTTGATTACGTCTTTTGGTGTCATCTTAATTCCTCCTTTGTTTATTGATTGGTAAATTATAACACTGTAAATAGTACAGGTCGTTTTTTGTCATTCCGTCCCGATACTTCGGGAATGCGGAATCCAGTATTTTTTCATCTGGATTCCTGCTTCCGCAGGAATGACGAACTTTAGTGTGTGAAAAATTTTTCATAAAACTTTTCCGCCCTTACGGAATATTCCCTGTAAAATGTTTCCGAGTCTTTCTCAATTTTCTGAAAATCAGGCGCATCCCTGAGCCAGTCCGTTATCATCTTCCGTGTCACTTCAATATGGAATTGAAACGCATAGGCGTTTTTGCCGTACTTGAAAGCCTGATTCGGATACAATTCAGAAGATGCAAGTCTTACTGCGCCTTCCGGAATATCAAAGGTCTCTCCATGCCAGTGGAAGACAGTTAAAAGTCCGGAGCCTGCCTGTCGATAGGCAAGGTCCGGAGCCTGCCTACCAGGCAAGGTCAGGAGTGAAGAAAACAACTCATCCTTTAATCCATCCTCCGTAAGTCCGATATTATACCATCCACTCTCTTTTTGCGGGCCCGCATAAACCTTTGCGCCCAAAGCCTTTGCCATTATCTGGGCGCCGAGACATACGCCAAGAACTTTTTTGCCTTTTGAAATAAAATCCCTGACAAGAGTTTCTTCGTCTTTGATATAGGTATAAATGTTGTCTTCATTTACACTCATGGGCCCGCCCATCATTACAAGCGTGTCAAAGGCATCGGGAGCGAGGAGCCTGACGCCGGCTGAGAGGTCTACAATACAATAAGAGATTTTCTGTAACTTGAGATAATCCTCAATTGTCCCGGGCCCTTCAGTTATTATGTTTTTACAAATTAGCACTGACATAAACTAAACCGCTGCCTCTCCTTTTTCACCTGTTCGTATCCTGATTACCTCATCAATATTTGAGATAAAGATCTTTCCGTCGCCGATGTCGCCTGTTTTTGCATGCTCCTGAATCACGGAGATTGCCTCCTCTGCTATTTTATCCGGCACGACCATCTCTATTTTTACCTTCGGAACAAAATTTATGTCATACTCGGCCCCGCGGTAAAACTCTATGTGCCCTTTCTGTCTTCCAAAACCCCTGACCTCAGTCACCGTCATTCCCTGCACGCCGAGTTCATTCAGGGCTTTTTTTATCTCATCAAGCTTGAACGGTTTAATTATCGCCTCAATCTTTTTCATTTTTAACTCCTTTTTTTCTGTCATTGCGGCTTGTCCGCAATCCCTCTTAAGAAAGATTCCCGACAAGCGGGAATGACAAATTGTGTGAAATTCTTGTAATAATTACTGCGTATACGCGTTTTCACCGTGAAGAGACTGATCCAGTCCAAGAAACTCTTCACCGTCCTTGACCCTCAGCCCTATTGTCCAGTCAACAAGTTTAAGAATGATTAGCGTTGAGATAAAAACAAAAATATAAGATACTATTACAGAGGCAGACTGTGTCCAGAGCAATGAAGGATTACCGAAAAACAGTCCATCCTTGCCGGCAGAGTTTATGGCTGTTGATGCAAAAAGCCCTACCGCCAATACTCCCCAGGTCCCGCTGACGCCGTGAATCCCGATTACATCAAGCGAATCGTCATAGCCGAGTCTTGATTTCATATTAACGCCCATGTAGCACAAGGCCCCTGCAATTATGCCGATTAATATTGCCGACAGGGGGCTGACAAAACCTGCGGCAGGTGTTATGCCTGCAAGCCCTGCCACAGCGCCGCTGACTGCGCCGAGCGCAGTAGGTTTTCCCCTCTGCATCCATTCAATAATGAGCCAGCTCATAGCCGCAGCGCCGGCGGCTGTGTTTGTTGTTACAAATGCTACCGAGGCAAGCCCTCCGGATGTCAGTGCGCTGCCTGCATTAAAGCCAAACCAGCCAAACCATAAAAGTCCTAATCCGAGTATGGTCATCGGCAGGTTGTGCGGCAGCATCGGCTCAATGCCGAAGCCCCTGCGTTTTCCTATGACCATTATTGCCGCCAATGCCGCAACTGCTGAACTTATGTGAACCACTATTCCTCCTGCAAAATCCAGCGTGCCGAGTTCTTTTGCAATCCATCCGCCGCCCCACACCCAGTGGCATAACGGCGAATACACAAATGTTACCCATAGTATCGTAAAAATAATCAGCGCCGAAAACTTCATCCTCTCAGCAAATGCTCCTGTAATCAGCGCCGGAGTTATGACTGCAAATGTACTCTGAAACATCATAAATATCAGATGGGGGACAGTTGGCGCAAACGTGGAGGGCTCTTGCCCTACACCGTTAAGTCCAAACCATTCAAGGCTTCCTGAAATGCCCCATTTATCAGGCCCGAATGCAAGCGAATATCCCCACAATACCCATATTACACTTACCATGCAAAGCATGATAAAGCTGTGCATAATGGTTCCGAGCACGTTTTTCCTCCTGACCATACCGCCGTAAAAGAGCGCAAGCCCCGGTGTCATCAGCGTTACAAGCGCTGTTGAAATCAGCATCCATGCGGTATCGCCGCTGTTTATGGCAGACGGTTCTCCGGCATAAGCGAGGCATGGCAAAACTAAACTTACTGTTGCTGTCAGGATAAACCTCAATTTCATGAACACCTCCATTCAGGTTATTTTCAATAGAGGTAGTTGCAAAAGTCATGCTTAAATTTAACTCCTTGATTTATTGTAAAAAATTATATTTTCATTCCATACAATTTTGTAGGAAAAGATTGTATGCATTTAAATTTTTCTTTAAAAACATAGGGATATGTACCATAGCTACAAAAATGTAGGAACTACATTTTTGTAGCTATGGCTTGCGATTAAACTGCTGCCTCTCCTTTTTCACCTGTTCGTATCCTGATAACCTCATCAATGTTTGAGACGAAGATCTTTCCGTCGCCGATGTCCCCTGTTTTTGCATGCGCTTGAATCACGGAGATTGCCTGCTCAGCTATCTTGTCCGGCACGACCATCTCTATCTTTACCTTCGGGACAAAATTTATGTCATACTCTGCCCCGCGGTAAAACTCTACATGTCCTTTTTGTCTTCCAAAACCCTTAACCTCTGTTACTGTCATGCCCTGTACCCCAAGTTCATTCAGCGCCATTTTTATCTCATCAAGCTTGAATGGTTTAATTATCGCCTCTATCTTTTTCATAATGTCTCCTTTTGTTTTTTTCCGTCATTGCGGCTTGTCCGCAATCCCTCTTAAGAAAGATTCCCGCGATCCCTGACAAGCAGGGACAGGTTCTGCGGGAATGACAAATTATGTGAAATCCTTTAGTGATTTTTACGACGTATACCCGCTTTCTCCGTGCACTGACTGGTCTAAACCAATAAATTCGCTCTCTTCATTGACTCTTAATCCGAGAGTGAGGTCAAGAACTTTTAGAATAATCAGTGTAATGACGAAAGAATAAACCCATACGGCGCCGATGCTTATTAACTGGTTAACCAGCAGTGAGGCATTGCCGAAAAATAGTCCGTCATTACCCGCTGAGTTAATTGCCTTTGATGCAAATAATCCGGTTGCAATTGCGCCCCATGTGCCGCCGACTCCATGAATGCCCACTGCATCAAGAGAGTCGTCATATCTGAGTTTTGTCTTGAGATTTACTGCCATGTAGCATATGACGCCGGCTGCCAATCCGATGACTATTGAGGACATCGGTTCGACAAAACCCGAGGCCGGAGTAATTGCAACCAGTCCGGCAACAGCGCCTGACACAGCGCCGAGCGCTGTCGGTTTTCCCCTGTGCATCCATTCTGCAGTCATCCATGTTAGTGCGGCAGCAGCAGTTGCAATATGTGTCACAACAAATGCAGATGTTGCAAGCGCGCCTGATGCCACTGCGCTGCCGCCGTTAAACCCGAACCAGCCGAACCACAACAGCGCAGCGCCTAAAAATGTCATCGTAAGATTATGCGGAGGCATTGATTCCTTGTTGTAGCCTTTTCTTTTGCCGACCATAAGGGCGGCGGCAAGCGCTGATACACCCGAGCTTATATGCACAACCAGCCCGCCTGCAAAGTCAAGCGCGCCCAGGTTTCTTATCCATCCACCGAGGCCCCATACCCAATGCGCAACAGGTGAGTATACAAAGGTGGCCCAGAGCACGAGAAATAAAATGTATGTGCTGAATTTGAAACGTTCTGCAAACGCGCCTGTTATCAGTGCGGGAGTGATGACTGCAAACATCATCTGAAATATCATAAAGGCCTGATGCGGGATTGTGGCCGAATAATCAGGATTCGGATCCAGCCCGACATTTTTTAATCCGGCCCAGTCAAGACTGCCTATGAAGTGCCCGATGTCAGGACCAAACGCAAGGCTGTATCCGTAGAGCACCCATATGATGCTGATTACCCCCAATGCGATGAAGCTCTGCATTATAGTGCCTAATACGTTTTTGCGTCGGACCATGCCGCCGTAAAACAATGCGAGCCCCGGTGTCATTAGCATTACAAGCGCAGTTGAGATTAAGACCCATGCAGTGTCGCCGGTATCAACCTTCGGCACAGGCGCGCTCTGCGCAACTGCAGGAACAGTGGGGGGTGCAAGAGGAACCTCCTCTGCAAAGACAAGGCTTGTTAAAACAAGCAAACTGATTATGATTGAAAAACTTAATATTTTTTTCATGGCGATGCCTCCTTTTTTGTGTTCTGTCATTGACATGAAAATGCTTTTTGGTTGTCATGCCCCGATTAAATCGGGGCATCTTTCTTCAGAAGGATTCCCGCGATCCCTGACAAGCAGGGACAGGCTCTGCGGGAATGACAGTTAGAAACTTAACGCCATATTGACACCCGACACAAATGTATCGTCAAGTTTTCCGTTATGGTTATAAGAACTGTTGTCAACTGTTCTTTCCGCCCTGTCAGACAGCGGGAACCAGTACTGAACAAGTGGTTGAACATTGATATTTTTTGCAACTGGTATTGTAAAACCGGCCTTTATCATGCCGTCATGGAGCGCAGAGTATTTTTTGCCGGTATATGCGCTTGTAGTGCTTTCATACGTGTTCCAGTAGTCATTGTCCCCCATGAAATATCCTGCGGATGCGCCAATATCAATGGTGATATCCTTGTAAATAGGCAGTGACTGTGAGAGCGCAAGGTTTATATAGGTGCCCGGATATTCATTTATATCGCGGTAAACTGACAATACGGGTTTGAGCACAGTATCATAGCCTACTGTAAAAAACAGCTCTTCGGTTTCTGCAGTGTATTTAGTGCCGTAGTAAATATATCCGGCAGTCATGCTGAGTTTATCTATCGCATACGTATAGCTCAATGTCAAATCAGTTTCATTAAAACTTTTGTGCCCGGCTCTGTCAGGGACAAAGGACTGTGTGAGGTGTTCGTCGCTGTCAATGTTGCCCCATAAAGAGGCTGAAAACCATTTATATGAAACGCTGACAGAAGGCTGAATAACAAAACTGTTTGAGCTTAGTTCATATCCTCTAAAGATATATTTGTTAAAAACCCCGGCTGATGCGCTTCCTGACACAGGTGGTGTTTCCGTATGCTGAAGCGTAACCTCCTTTTGCGTTTCTACCTTGTGCGCATCCTTGATTTCTTCTGCAAATGAAATTTTTGCAAGACTGAAACATACTAATAACGCTGTACAGAACATAATTTTTAATTTCATGCTGCCCTCCAAAGTTATTTATTCCTCAGACCAAGGTCTGCGGCTGCTTCTTTTTTTATTTCGTATTTCTTAATTTTGTATCCAACTATTCTCTCGGTTATGCCGAGTTTCCTTGCCGCCCTTGCAATAACCCAATTACATTCTTTGAGCGCGTTGATTATCTCCTCCTGCTCAAACTCTTTAATTTTTTCTTTTAGTGTTTTTGTTTCAGTCATCCTGAAATTACTAATGCGAAAATCATGCGAGAAGTTATTCCATTGATTTTTAAGGATTGTTTAATAAACATCTACATACAATTTTGTATGTTTAGTACAATTTTGTAGTTGTGCAAGTTTTAAGTCTTGGAGGGCTGGAACATCAGGTTAATAAGTTAACCGCTACATAAATAAGCTGTCATTGACCCGAAAATGCACTTTCATAATAGTTCCCTCCCCCTTGACGGGGGAGGGTGTGGGTGGGGGAGATTAAGGATGTTCTTTTCACCCTCCCCTTCATCCCCTCCCGTCAAGGGAGGGGAGACTTTAAGATACTTCGCTGTCTTTGCAGCGGGGAGGTTTATTGATATTGTTTTCATACACCCTACGCAAGGGGTTGTTTTTTGCATGGTGCTTGTATTACTCTTTTAATAGTTTCAATAACAAATAATAGTTTCAATAACAAAGCGCTGCCTATGTATAAAGAATATTTTGGTCTTGCGGAAATGCCGTTTTCCATTGCCCCTGACCCGCGCTATATCTACATGAGCGCTCAGCACAGGGAGGCCTTGGCGCATCTCGTGTATGGATTTAACGGGGACGGCGGCTTTGTATTATTAACTGGAGAAATAGGCACCGGCAAGACAACCATCTGCCGCTGCCTCCTTGAACAGATTCCCAAAAACTCCGCTATTGCCTTCATTGTTAATCCTAAATTAACTGCCGTGGAACTGCTGGCAACGGTTTGTGACGAGTTTGGAATTAAATATCCCGAGGGCAATACCAGTGTCAAGGTGTTTACAGACCTTATTAATACATTTTTGCTTGACGCTCATGCAAGGGTGCATAAGGCCCTGCTTATTATTGATGAAGCCCAGAATCTCAGTACTGATGTGCTGGAGCAGTTACGGCTGCTGACTAATCTGGAGACCAATAAATTCAAGCTGCTTCAGATTATCCTCCTTGGACAGCCTGAACTAAGGGATAAGCTGTCAAGGCCTGAACTTCAGCAGCTTGCGCAGCGGATAATTGCGCGGTATCATCTCGGTCCCCTGTCAAAGAAGGACATAGCCGCATATGTTGCACACCGCTTATCAGTTGCAGGGGTACGCAGGGAGATATTTTCTTTCCGGATCATGCACAGCATATACAGGCTGAGCAGGGGAGTCCCGCGTTTGATTAATGTATTATGCGACAGGGCGCTGTTAGGGACATATGTTCAGGGGAAAAATGATGTTGACAAGCCGACGATTAAGACAGCGGCACGGGAAGTTTTCGGCGAAGCTGAATATAAAGGTTATCGTAAAAAGATATCCGTATGGATGTTTGCTGTAATACTGCTTGCAATTTCTGCGGTCGTGTTTGCGGCAGCCTATTTTAATTACAAGAAAGAACAACCGCCGGCCCTGAAGGAAAATACAGTAATTACACCTCATACTTCTTCATTACCGCCTGCAGAACAGCCGAAGCCCTTAAGTAAGCTGAGCAATTTGGGTAATCTGAACAGGCTGAACAAAGAGGCTGCATTAAAATCAATTTTTAAACAATGGGGCATTTCATATCAGTCAGGAAAGAAAGCTTCTGCATGTGTACAGGCGCAGGCGTATGGTCTGCGGTGTTTAAATACAGTGAGCAGTTTTGAGAGTCTGCGTCGCCTTAACAAACCAGCTTTATTAAAGCTGTTTGACAGGCAAGGCAGGGAGTTTTATGCGGCATTGACAGCTATCAAGGCTCAGACGGCTGTACTCGCGCTTGGGACGGAGACTAAAAATGTATCTGTAAAAGATATTGAGGCGCACTGGTTAGGCGAATACACTTTGTTATGGCGCCCCCCTCAGGATTATCAGCGAGACATATACCCGGGCAGCAGCAGCACTGTGATACTATGGCTTGAAAATCAGCTGTCGGCAATAAACGGAAAGCCTGCTCAATCCAGTAAGAATTTTTTGTATGACGGAGAGCTTGTTAAGCAGGTCAAAAAATTTCAACTTGCAAACGGATTGGTCCCTGACGGGATTTTAGGCGCAGAGACATTGATTTATCTTGACAAGGCAACCGGTGCAGATGTCCCCGCACTTGAGTATAAAAACGCCGGAGGCGCATAAATATAGCGTAAAGAGGAATTTAAACGATGTCATTTATACTTGATGCATTAAAAAAGCTGGAACACAAGCGCCACCGCAGCTCTTTGCCGGGGCTGCTTACAGTCCATGATTTTACTTCAGAGAAACCGGTTAAACGTTTCCCCCTGGCTTATTTTCTTGCGGCGGTTTTACTGGTGAATGCCGCTGTAATGCTTGTGTGGCTGCATCCGTGGAGGTCTGACAATCAGCATGTTGCTAAGCAGGCGATAGATTCTCAAAGCTATGAGGCGCCTTTGGTCAGGACAGGCGGAGAGATTTCTGAAAAACAGACGCCGGCCTTGCCTCAGCGTGACGCCGGAATTAAGTCTGCCTTAACTCCTCCTCCCGCGGCAAGGCAGGCAGATGTTATTCCGCAGGCTCCTCCGGCGAAGCCCATTGCAGTTGGAACTAAAAAAATTCCTGAAGCGCTGCCGTTACCGCCTGCAGAACCCAAGATAAACTCCATACCCGCTCAGGGAGAAACAATTTATGATAAAAACGAACTCCCTGCCTCGGTCCAGCAGGGACTGCCTGATATTTTGATTGCAGGACATATATATTCCAATAATCCATCGTCGCGCATGGTCAACATTAACGGAAAGATTTTGCGTGAGGGTCAATCTATAGCCGGCGGGCTGAGGCTTGAAGATATTACTGAATACGGGGTTGTCTTAAATTATCAGGGCTACCGCTTTCGCATGAGGGGATATTAGATAATGCCCCGGCCTCTCCTTTCAGTTGAAGACCTGAGCGTTTCATTCACAACTGAAAATAAATTACGGCGGGAAATCACTGCGGTAGAGGGCGTAAGCTTTAACGTCATGGAGGAAGAGGTTGTAGGCGTTGTCGGTGAGAGCGGGTGCGGCAAGACGCTGACTGCGCTTTCAGTAATGAGGCTTTTGCCGGCAAATACTTCTTTTTCCGGGAGGGTCTTTTTTCAGGGCGGAGATATTTTCAGCAAAAAAGAGTCTGAACTAAGGGACCTCAGGGGCAGATATATTTCCATGGTTTTTCAGGAGCCGATGACTTCTTTGAATCCTGTATTGACTTCCGGCTACCAGATAGCCGAGGTTTTGACGGCGCATAAAAACATGGGCAAAAAAGAAGCCATGAATGAGGCGGTTGAACTGCTCAAGGCGGTGAAGATTCCTTCGCCTGAGACAAGGGTTAAGGAGTATCCGCATCAGATGAGCGGCGGGATGAGGCAGAGGGTCATGATTGCAATGGCAATTGCGTGCAAGCCGTCTCTTGTCATTGCAGATGAGCCGACGACAGCGCTTGATGTCACGATTCAGGCGCAGATACTTGAACTGCTGGATAATTTAAGAAAGGACAGCAGGATGTCATTGTTACTCATAACCCATGACCTCGGAGTTATCGCCGAATGGGCAAAAAAGGTTGAAATAATGTATGCGGGCAGGATAGTTGAAGAGGCCCCTGTCAGGGAGATATTTCTTAATCCGAAACATCCCTACACAATAGGACTTCTTAAATCGCTTCCAAAGAAAAAGGGTGAAAAGCTTACACCGATACCCGGACAGGTGCCGAGACTAAGCGAACTTCCGGCAGGATGTAAATTCTCTCCAAGGTGCCGCTATGCAATTAAAGAATGTAATTTGAAGGAGCCGGAGCTTGCTGCAGTAAATGATAAGGGGGGATTTTCAGGACACCTCAGCCGGTGCATAAGGGCAAATGAATTATGAAGGTTTATTTTGTCATTCCCGTGAAAACGGGAATCCAGAGAGGATGTTGGGGTGCATTTCAATATGCTTCTACTGGATTCCGGGTCAAGCCCGGAATGACAGCAAAAACAAATGGAAATACTTAAACTACAAAACGTAAAAAAACACTTTCCCCTTAAGGGTGGAAACATTCTTAAGGCAGTTGATGACGTCAGCTTTTCAGTTAAGGAAGGACAGGTCTTCGGGCTTGTGGGAGAAAGCGGCTGCGGCAAGTCAACACTTGCAAAATTAATTCTGAGACTGCTCATGCCTGACAGAGGGAAGATTTTTTTTGATGATATGGACGTTGTGGAAGCCCGCGGCGAGACGCTTTCAAAGATCAGAAAAGGGCTTCAGATTATATTTCAGGACCCTTTTGCATCGCTTAATCCGCGCAAACGCGTCGTGGATGCAGTCGGCGAGGCGCTGATAGTAAATAAAATTGCGCCGAGAAGCGAGATAAAGAACAGGGTTGTGGAACTGCTCAAAAAGGTCGGACTCAACGGAGAGACCCTTTACAGGTATCCGCATGAACTAAGCGGCGGGCAGAGGCAGAGGGTCTGCATAGCAAGGGCGCTTTCTGTAAATCCCAGACTTATAGTTGCAGACGAACCCCTTTCAGCGCTTGATGTATCCATTCAGGCGCAGATAATCAATCTGCTTGAGGATTTAAGGCGGGGCGACGGTAGGGGGTCTGAACTTTCATATGTTTTCATAAGCCATAATCTTCAGGTAATTGAGCACCTCAGCGATTTAGCGGCTGTGATGTATCTCGGTAAAATAGTGGAGTCGTCACCGACGAATGAGCTTTTTAAAAAACCGCTTCATCCTTATACCGAGGCGCTTTTATCTGCTGTGCCAAAGCCTGATGTTGATAAAAAAAGTTCAAGGATAATCCTTGAAGGCGATGTGCCGAGTCCTGTGCATATTCCGCCGGGATGCCCTTTTCATCCCCGGTGCCACAGGAGATTTAAACCGTGCGGCAAAGAGATTCCTGTTTTAAAAGAGATAAGCAATGGGAGATGGGTTTCGTGCCATCTGTTTTAACTAACAGTTCAACATTGTTTAAAGTTGTTTAAAATTGAACGATTTGAACAAGGTTGAACTGTTTAAACGATTATTGAATGAGTCTCAATTTATTTGAACGATTTGAACAATCTTAAACGAATTAAACAATTTGAACGGGTATTATATTCAAGGAGGTAATACATGCTTCTCGGCGTTAATATTGACCATGTGGCGACTGTAAGAAACGCAAGGGGGGGGTGCGAGCCTGACCCTGTGTTGGCTGTGCCGCTTGCAATAAGGGGCGGTGCGGACGGAATCACCGTTCATTTACGAGAAGACAGAAGACACATACAGGACAGGGATTTAAAAGAAATAAGGAAGATGGTGAGGAATGTTGAGTTCAATCTTGAAATGGCGGCAACAGATGAGATGACAGGAATTGCCATGAAAATAAAACCCGGCATGGTTACTCTTGTTCCTGAAAAAAGGCAGGAGCTTACAACAGAGGGCGGGCTTAATTTTAAAACGAGCGGAAAGAAGATTAAAAAGGCGGTTGATTTATTGCAGGGCAGGGGCATACCGGTGAGCCTTTTTATAAATCCATCAATTGCAGATATTGAGGCGTCAAAAAAAATAGGCGCGCGGATGGTTGAGATTCACACAGGGCTTTATTCAAACGCAAGAGGCAGTAAACAGGCGAAAGAATTAAGCAGGGTAAAAAAGGCGGTAAAAAAAGCCCTTGGGATTGGTTTGCTGGTTAATGCAGGACACGGGCTGAATTATACGAATGTGGGGGGAATTGCGTCCATTAAGGGGATAAGAGGGCTTTATATCGGACACAGCATCATCTCAAGGGCAGTCTTCGTGGGAATAGAAAGGGCAGTGAGAGAAATGAAAGAGGCGGTGGGATGATATACGGAATCGGCATAGACCTTGTAAAGATTGAGCGGATGAAAGAGGCCGTTGATAAATGGGGAAGAAAATTCCTTGAGAAGATATTTACGGAAAATGAGATTGCATATTGCTATGAAAAAAAAGAGCCGTATCTTTCATTTGCTGTAAGATTTGCCGCAAAAGAGGCTTTGGTTAAGGCAATCGGCTCTGAGGTGTTTATTCCGCTGACTGATATTGAAGTTATGAATTTTGAAAATGGGAAGCCGGTGATTAAGGCCAGAGGCTTGCTTGAGGCGTTTTTCCAAGAGAAGTCAATCAGCCATTGCCATCTGTCCCTCAG